>JAYUQF010000520.1:0-21513 GCA_043756885.1 Pseudomonadota bacterium | reverse complement strand
CCAGCCGGTCAGGTGGCTGGCCAAACGTACGTTCTGTCCATTGCGGCCAATCGCCTGGGAGAGCTGTTCCTCGACCACTGCGACGTCCATTGCACGGGTATCTTCGTCGACCAGGATAGAAACCACTTCTGCCGGCGACATGGCATTGATGACAAACTGCGCTGGATTGTCATCCCACAATATGATGTCAACGCGTTCACCGCCCAATTCGTTCGATACCGCCTGCACGCGCGAGCCGCGCATACCAACACAGGCACCAATGGGATCAATACGCTGATCGCGGCTGCGGACTGCAATTTTGGCGCGCAGGCCAGGGTCCCGTGCCGCGTGCAGTACTTCAATTACGCCTTCGCCAATTTCGGGCACCTCGAGCTTGAACAGCTCGATCAGCAGTTCTTTGGCCGTGCGGCTTACGAATAATTGCGGACCGCGCTTCTCGGGTCGCACGTCGAACAGGTAGCCACGAATGCGGTCGCCGGAGCGCACCATCTCGCGCGGAATAAGGTGGTCTTTGGTAATCACGGCTTCGGCATTGCCGCCCAGGTCGATGAATACACTGCCACGGTCGACGCGTTTGACGATGCCCATAACCAGCTCGCCGACACGCTCTTTGTACGCCTCGACGACCTGAGCGCGTTCTGCTTCGCGCACTTTCTGCACGATAACTTGTTTGGCAGTCTGCGCGGCAATTCGACCAAACTCCGCTGCCTCCAGTGGTTCTTCGATGAAATCGCAGCCTTTCAACGCCGGGTTTTGGGCCTGCGCATCGGTCAGCCAAATCTGGCGTTCTGGATAAGGCAAATCGCCTTCAACTATTTTCTGCTCGGCAGCAACTGCCTCGGCGTAGCCTTCGTCCAGCGCGTCAAGTGGTGGTCGCTGTGCGGGGTCGATGACCTCCCAGCGACGAAACGCCTGATAGTCTCCCGTGGCGCGGTCAATTGCGACGCGGCAGTCCACGTCGGTATCGAAGCGCTTTTTTGTGGCGCTACCGAGCGCCGCTTCGAGCGCGTCAAAGATGATTTCTTTGCTCACGCCCTTCTCGTTGGACACAACATCAACGACAGTTAGAATTTCTTTATTCATCAGCTATCTACCTATACTGACTCAGTCCGCCGCGACATCGCGCTGGCGTTTCATCTCAGCCGCCCAATCCGGCACCAGACGCGAGCGCTCAATTTCGCGCAACGGGACCTCCAGGGTCTCGCCCTCAACTTCCAGTAACAGTGACTCGTCCGCCACAGCGCGCAAAACACCTGTCACACGCCGCCGGCCACCGACCAAGGCCCGCAGGCGCAGCGCGACCTGTTCACCGATGAAGCGCCGATGCTGTTCGACAGTGAACAACGGTCGATCGAGTCCCGGCGAGGAGACTTCCAAGGTGTATTCGCCCTGCACCAACTGCTCGGCGTCCAACACGTCGCTGACCTGACGGCTGACCCGTTCGCAGTCTTCGACCGTTATACCGTCAGCGTGATCGATATACAGGCGCAGCAATTGCGAACCCGCGCCGCGACTGCGTTCAATGCCGAGCAGTTCGTAGCCGAGCCCCGCTACGGTCGGTTCAATCTGCGTTTCTAAGCGGTCCGTCAAGCCATTTTTCTCCAGCCCAAAATAAAAAGCCCCGAATACCCGGGGCCTTTTAGGTTGGTAGCGGGGGCAGGATTCGAACCTGCGACCTTCGGGTTATGAGCCCGACGAGCTGCCAGACTGCTCCACCCCGCAACTGAGCTCCCGGATGATAGAGAGGCATTGAAGAATGTTCAAGAGCTAATTGGCACGCTTGCACATTTAGGTGGCAGGCGTGGTCGGCCCCACTTGCGCGTGAATCTTACAATTTTGTTAGTTGCTCACGCGCACAGACCGGCAATCAAGCGGGCATCTGCGTTCGCAATGCGTTGCGCCGCGAGGGTAGATATCGTTTTGTCCACGCGGCTTCCCGTTTGTCGGGAACCACGACACAAGATCTGCTGCAGATCCCCAACAGGAGCTTGAGAGTGCGCAAAACGCCGATCGCTGTCTTGATTCCGGGATTGACTACAAACGAAAAAAGCACCAGAGCACGTTCTCGCGGTGGCTTTTACCAGCAAATATTTACCGCAACTACCGCCCACACCCCAACGGCGCAGGCTCATTGAGCGTTGCAGGTCCCAATCGAGTTATCTGCACACAGCCGTCCGTCGTGCCAGATCGTGTTGCCAAGCCGGGCCGCGCGCAGATCCGCTCCGATCATCGACGCGCCACTCAGATCAGCAAAGCTCAAGTCCGCGCCAACCAAGCGCGCATGGTTGAATACCGCCTTGCGCAGACTTGCGCCGACCAAACGTGCGTGGCCGGCATCCGCTAAGGTGAAATCAGTGGCTGAGAGGTCGGCATAGGCGAAGTCAGCACCACGCAGGTTGGCGTTACTGAGATCTGCTCCGATCAATTGTGCGTTCCGTGCGGACATACCGGCCAGGTTCTCCCGTGTGAGGCGTTGTTTTGGCTTGGCGCAAAAATCCCAATTGACCTTGGTCGCTGCCGGCGCGCGACAATCCGGGGTTGCGCGCTGCGCCGGTAACGATAAATGCGTTGCAAGCCCCAGACTCACACTCAGCGTCAGGACTATCACCAACAATGGAATGCGCACTGCTGATCGAGCTTGCGGACTTAGACCGGCCCACACCCGTTCGGCACGAACACGACGCTCGACGACATGCGGGTCCTCAGGGGTCCGACGATCGTCACCGGCGCGTTGCTCAACTCGCGCGTCGTTCATCTGTGTGCGGCGTTGTGAACGACGTTCATCACTGGCGCTACCGGCCGCAACCCGAGACCGCAGCGCTCCAGCCAAGATGTCCTGCGGCGAGCGCCAACTGACCTGATCGCAGCTCAACCGATCCGTCGCGTTGACGCGCCCCAAGTCGATGTCCCGCGCTACGACCGCCCAACGATACGGTCCGCGAACCTCATCGCCGCGTCGCACGAACCACAACTCCTTGGACATTTCGCCCGGCGTTAGGTCCATCGCTTAGCGGTTCTGTCAGAGCATTTGCGACCGTGGTCAAGTTTAATGGTGAGCTGCCGCTTCATCCGTTATGCAAATCCAGTTTCCGACCAATACCGCTACTGCTGCCGTCGCTCACCTGACCGCAGCTCTGACCTGGTCAGTAAATGACATTCTGTTGGCTGAAGTTGTCGGCAAGGCCGACGGAAACTTCACTCGGCTGGCAATTGGCGACCGAATCGTGACTGCGCAGACCGATACCGCACTGGTGCTCGGCCAGAAGTTGGCCTTGCGTGTCACCACGACCGGTACCACCACTGTGATGACAGTTTTGCCCACCCGGCATAGCGTAGCGGTCAGCACCGTCGAGCGCGCGCTTGCCCGGGCATTGCCACAACAAGCTAACCCTGCCGATACCGAACAGGTATTGAAGAGTTTCGATGTAATCGTGCGGCAGACGCGTGCAGTTCAAGAGGTGGTCGGGCGCGCCGCAGCCGCAGAGCTCACTCACAATATTGAGCGTTTGTTACAAGCCTTGCCCAAACCTGCTCACTTGAGTAACCCTGCGCAATTGCGCAGCGTTGTCGAACAGGTGACCGTGCCGACCGAAGCTCACCTCATGAGTTCGGTGTTGGATGATTCGACCCCCGATATAAGCAAGGATATTCGTGCCCTGTTCAGCCGCGTAGCCGCTGACTTGGCGAACTTGCCTGATACAGCTCGCAGCGGGCTGGAACATGTTGTGAAACAAGCCCTGACTACCAGCCATGTCTCTTCAGCGCAGCAACTCGTGCCCGCTCAGCATGTGCCTGAAACACTGCCCACCTCCGCGCCCCTTGAACAACTTCGCGAAGGTGACCTGAAGACCCTCGTCGAAAGTGTCGTTGCCCGTCTCGAAACCAACCAGTTGCAAACCGTCGTCACTGCGCCGGCTAACCCCTTACCTTTGATCGTTGACCTGCCAGTGGCACGTGAGGATCGAACGGATTTTTTGCATATGGAAGTTGACAGCGAAGAACATTCAGCTGATGGCGAGTCGCCGCTGCGCTCCAGCGTAACCTTAAATTTACGCTTGGATGGCGGCCTTGATTTCAGTGCTCGCTTACAGTTAAGCGGAGAGCGTTTGAGCGTACGCTTAGGCGCCAGTGACGAGGCCTTCAACGACCAGATTGCACACCGCGTCGGCGAGCTTGAATTTAACCTCAAGGAGGCCGGCCTGGAAGTCACGCAGATCTTTGTTGCGCCGCTGCAGGTGTCCCTACGGCCGCGCTTGGGCACCTGCCAGTTGATCAATGAAAAAGTCTGAACAGTGGCCAGCGAACGCCCTATCAACGTCGCTGTCGCCCTGCACTGGGATGGCCAATCCGCGCCGCGCGTGACCGCTAAAGGACGCGGTGAGATCGCTGAGCGCATCGTCGAACTTGCGCGCAAACACCAGGTGCCCATCGATCACGAACCAGCACTCATCGAAGTTTTGGCCGAGGTGGAACTCGGCACGCAGATCCCGGATAAGCTGTTTGTCGCCATCGCCCAAGTCATCGCGTTTGCCTACACGGTGCGTGGACAACTGCCTGAGCATTTGCTTGCAAAGCGGCCGCAATACGCCGGACGGAGCATGGCCAGGACCGATACATCGCGCTGAATGACCTGAAGAGACACACGCGATCCGGCATTGGACGCGGTGGTTCGCCATCCCACTCAACCCAGTCTGATCTGCGCAGTGCGCTCGATCCTGTGCAGCGTGAATTCTCTTAGTTCACGCCGGTAGTCCAATCAATACCACGCTAAAAAACCGCGCGACTCCTATTGAGCCCCCTCGTGCATGAGGCGCGTGGCTGTGGCGCGCGCCACCTGCGCTGCGCTGGTTTCACCACGCGCCTGCTCAATGTCACCGATGAGTCGCCACGCGGCAACGTTTTCGTGACCATCGGCAACAGCCAGTGACAGCGCACGCTGCGCAACTTCGCGAGCACGTTCTACATCGCCGCTCAGTAGATGGGTTTGGGCGAGCTGTTGCCAGACGCTCGATTTTGTCGGGGCAAGCTTAACCGCCCGTTCTAGCGCGGCCTGGGCTTGATCCCAATCGCGATTTGTCGTCGCCGTATTAGCGGCTGTGACCAGACTCTGTACAGCCGGACTCAAAGTTGGCGCGGCGTGTATCACATCAGCGGCACTCGCACCGTTGGGTTCGAGCGGTTGTGTGGTGAGGTCGTCTGGCGGCAGTGGTTCGGCGCCAAACGGCAAACTCGAAAGTGGTCGTTGCGATGTCTTGTCGGTCATCGCCAGTTGCGGAGCAGGGACGCTCCGCGTGCCCGGTGGCGACCCCGCAGTCGGAGATGGACGGGTGAGCAAGCGCGGCTGTTCGGGCAATGGCATGGACTTCGCGATGGGTGCGCTCGCCGCTCGCGTGGGCGCCGCGCGCGGTCGGGCGCGATCCTCGATTGGCGCAGGTTCTGCCGGTGCTCCGAATAAACCAGCACAACCACTCAGCGTGACCAGCAAAAGTACCAGCAGCAGCGCGCGCACGACAATATTGATGTTCAACGGAGTAACTCCTCAAATCGATCGAATACGCTTCTACGGGAAGGCGGCGGCGCCGGCAGCGGTGTCGCTTCGGACGGGAAACAATCGGGCGCGCGACCGACGGGACTATCGCGATGCAAAGGCATCACTACGCCGTTCGGGCACTGCGGCGGCAGTATTGTGCTCGAACGCACATCGACGTTCTGCCAGGCCACTTCGGTCGGCACCTGCAGTTCCAGCGGCGTAATCGCCGCGCCCTTCATGGCAGCGGCCCACACTCGCATAGCGCCGCTGGCGCCGGTCAAGCCTGTCGGCTTGTTATCGTCCCGCCCGACCCACGCAACACCCAGCAAATTTCCACCAAAGCCTGCGAACCAACTGTCGCGGCTGTCATTGGAAGTGCCTGTCTTGCCGGCTAGCGGGGTAATGCCCGGCAAAGCTGTGGCCAAGCCCGCCGCCGTGCCTTCCGCCACCACACGTGTCAGAGCGTAGCGCATCAGTGCCGCTGTGGCAGGTTCCATGACCGGTTGCAGCGCCAGCCCATAACGCTTGAGCTTACGTCGATTCTGATCGGTTACCGCATTGATAACCCGCGCTGGCACACGAAAGCCGTCATTGGCGAACACGGTATAAACCTCCGCCAGTTCGAGTGGCGAAAGCTCGAGTGTCCCAAGCAGCACTGAGGGATATAACGGCAGCTTACCCGGCACACCCAGGTGATGCATGTAAGCGGTGACACGTGACATGCCGAGTTGTAAACCGAGATTGACGGTGGCCATATTGAATGAATGCGTCAGGGCATCAAGCAGACTGACGGTGCCATGTTCTTTTTTGTCGAAATTCTGGGGCTGCCAGCGTTTGCCGTCGGGGCCGGTCCACGTCACCGACGTATCGTTAAGTGGGGTCAGCAGCGAAAACCGGCCGGGCTGTCCGAGCGCCAGGGCATAAACCAAGGGTTTGACCACCGACCCAATCGGGCGCCGGGCATCGACGACACGATTAAACCCGGCGTAGCCCGGATCCCGGTCGGCGACCATCGCCAACACTTCACCGCTGGCTGGATCGACGATGATGATAGCGCCCTGCAGATTGCGTTTACGCGCACGCTTCTCAATGTCAGGCAGCGTGTTGCGTATAGCTGCTTCAGCGGACTGCTGCACTTCCACGTCCAAGGTCGTAAAAATGTTCAAGCCGGCTGCGTCAAGGTCGCGGGGACTGTACTCACGGGAAAGTTGCCGTTGCACCAGCGCCATGAAAGACGGGTACTCATGACTACTTCCATCGGCTCCGCCACGCAGCTTGAGCGGCATTTTCCGCAAAGCGGCCAAGCTGGATTGCGGCACCAGTTTGGCTTGGGCTAACAGGCCCAGGACTACGTCACGGCGCGCCTTTGATTGTTCAGGGTGCCGACGTGGATCGTAGAGCGTCGGGCCCTTAATCATGCCGATTAAGGTCGCCGCTTCCAGCCAATCGAGTTCGCTCAGCGGCTTGGCAAAGTAAAAGTGAGCGGCCAATTCGAAACCATGAACCGCACGGTTACCGTCCTGCCCCAGGAACACCTCGTTCATGTAAGTCTCAATGATTTTCTGCTTGCTGTACTGCCGCTCGAGCGACACCGCCATCAGCATTTCGTTTATCTTGCGCAGCATCGTGCGCTCGTGAGTCAAATATAGATTCTTGACGAGTTGCTGGGTAAGAGTGCTGCCGCCCTGCACAACACGCTGCGCCAACAGGTTCACGCTGAAGGCACGCAATAGACCAATAAAATCGACCCCGTGGTGTTTGAAAAAGCGCCGGTCCTCCACCGCCACCAGCGCGGCTACAAACTGCTTAGGAACTTCATCGAAGGCTAACAGTTTCCGATCTTCGAAGTTCTGCGGGTTGATCCGACCAATCTCGGGCGGTTCGAGTCGCATCAGGTCGATGGCTTGGCCACTGTCGCGGTCCATCACGCTCTCTGGCACTGCGCCAACAAACCTGACTTCAACGTGGCGTCCCGCTTCCGGAAAATCCCAGAACTTAAAGCCGCGGGAAAAGAACTCGATCTGTTCCTCGCCCGCGGTGTACTGTCCAACCGCCGTTGGTGACGCCACCCGCTGATAGCCGAGCGTGTCGAGTTTACGCACGAGTCGATCGAGCGACACATTTGCACCGGGATAAAGTTCTAATGGTCGCGCAAATACCCGCGCCGGCAATACCCATTGTTTATGTTCGAACGCACTGGTGACTTCGCGATCCAGCCACAGCCAGTAAGCCAAGCCGACCAGCACCAGCCAGACCAGCAGGTGTCGCAGAAAAAAGCGGGTACGACGAAAGCGTGGCGGCCCAGGAGGTTCAGGTGGTTGGGATGATCTGGATGACTTGTCTTGTGTCGTCGTTACCGCGCGTTTGATTCGCGGTTCGTTGCGCACGCTTGGGAGATCACGGTTTTTGCTGTTCTTAGCCACGGCTCAAATCGCGAAAAATTCGAAGAACCCGGCCAAAAGGCGGGCAAAATAAAAGCCCTTCCCGTAAAGGAAGGGCTTCAATCGGCAGTCTGTCGACGAACATCGACCATCCAAAAGATGGGCGGTGTGGCCTATGCAGCCAGAGGAAGTGAGGCATTGTCAGGAAGTCTTATGCTTCCTGTCGTATTCCCGTTCCCACTTCCTTGTAAAGGTGTCGACAGCCTTCTTCATCGAAGCGCGCTTAGTCTGCTCGGCTTTCCTTAACCGGGCTGCCTCCCTGCGCATAACAAGGCGGGCTCGGACTTCTGCTTTAGCAGCTTCCTGCCGCTCTCGCTCATCAGGTTGGCTGTCGCGCGCCGTTACTTTTTTTTGGCTACCTTTTTCTTGGCGGCCTTTTTCTTGGTAGCCTTTTTCTTGGCTACCTTTTTCTTTGCTACCTTCTTCTTCGCAGCAGGTGCCTTCTTCTTAGCCACCTTCTTCTTCGCGACCGCAGCTACTTTCTTCTTCGCTGCCTTTTTCTTTGCTTTCGCCATGTAGAGGCCCTCTTCAACTATTGGTTGAAATTAATAAACGCAACACCACAGCGGCCTATATACATCACAAAAAAAATAACTGCAATGCAATTGCATAAAAATTTTTGAATGATGATGTCTTTTGAATTGAGCGCACATCGTTCGCTGCCGCCAACAGGCGATGTCGGCAATGTCGTCTAGAACTTTAACTTGAGCTCATGCATCGATAGCTTTGATGATCGATTTATTGATCGCATCGACATCTCCGATGCCGTCGACACAGATGTATTTCAGGCGCCGATTGTTCTGCGCCGCACGGGAATACAAAACAACTAATGGTTTGGTTTGCTCGTGATATACGGCAAGGCGTTTGCGTACCGTCGACTCTTGGTCATCGTCTCGTTGGATCAATTCTTCGCCGGTCAAGTCATCCTTGCCAGCACGCTTGGGCGGATTAAATTCGACGTGATAGGAACGACCTGAGGCTTGGTGGATGCGGCGTCCCGACATGCGTTTCACGATCTCTTCGTCGTCGACCGCGATCTCAATAACGTAGTCAATCTCGACTTCAGCCGCAGCCAAGCCTTCGGCCTGCGGAATCGTGCGCGGGAATCCATCGAACAAAAACCCCCGCATGCAATCTGCCATTTTTACCCGCTCGCGAATAAGCCCGAGGATGATGTCATCTGAGACCAAGCCCCCTGCATCCATGATGCCTTTTGCGGCAAGCCCTAGCGGCGTACCTTCGCGCACCGCGGCACGCAGCATGTCGCCGGTCGAAATCTTAGGGATCCCGAAGTGTGCGCAGAGCAGATCGCCCTGAGTTCCCTTACCTGCTCCAGGACCGCCCAGCAGAATGATACGCATGCCTAATCCCCTTTCTTGTTCCGTCTTATTCGAATATTGAGTGCAATCGCGGGCGCCTACGCCGCGACTGGCCTGCGCGATCGGCACCGCCGTGGCCGCGTGCCATGGGCAATAGATTGTGCCCCGCTGCGGGTCGAGAACGCATAAAATTGGATTCCGCAAGCCTCGGCGCCAAACTCATGAAGATAGATTTTGATCAGCATTCCGGTTCCCTGTCGATCGCCGCCTACGGGCCAGGTTGGATACGCGTGCGCGATACGCGAATCGAGGCACCCTGTGTGGTAACGCCGACAGACATTCACACCGACCTGCTGCCCGCCACTTTTGAACAACTGCTGCCGGTACATGTGGAGAGTTTGCTGGCCATGCGCCCTGAAATCGTACTGCTCGGCAGCGGTGCTCAACAGCGCTTCGCCGCACATAGCCTGACCGTTCATTTGGCCGAGGCTGGCGTTGCGCTGGAGTCGATGGACACCGGCGCGGCCTGTCGCCTGTTCAATATTCTGGTCAGCGAAGACCGCGCGGTCGTGGCCGTGCTGTTCATGCTCTGACACACTCTGTCGCGCGCTCACAGATCGGCAAATAACACATCGAGCGAAAAACCCTCACGCTCAAGGATCTGGCGCAAGCGACGTAAAGCTTCAATCTGGATCTGTCGCACACGTTCACGAGTCACGCCGAGCTCATTGCCAACTTCTTCGAGCGTGGCGATTTCGCGGCCGTGCAATCCGAAGCGGCGCTCAACTACCGCACGCTGTTTGTCGTTAAGCTGTGCGAGCCAGGCTTCCAGATGACGCAACACATCCTCATCCTGCAGTACGGTTGCCGGGTCGCGGTTGTGCTCGTCGGGGATGGTTTCCAATAAAGAGCGGTCAGAATCACGTTCAGCCGGCATATCAACCGAAGCCGTGCGCTCGTTCAGGCCGAGCATGCGTTTCACGTCATCTATCGGCCGGTCGAGCAAACTCGCCACGTCTTCGGGACTGGGTTCGCGATCGAGTGTCTGTGCCAGCTGGCGAGCGGCACGCAGATAGATGTTGATTTCTTTGATTACGTGGATCGGTAGACGGATGGTGCGGGTCTGGTTCATCAACCCGCGCTCGATCGTCTGGCGTATCCACCAGGTGGCATATGTCGAGAAGCGAAATCCGCGTTCGGGATCAAACTTCTCAACGGCCCTAATCAAGCCCAGATTGCCTTCTTCGATAAGGTCGAGCAGGGCCAGGCCGCGGTTCATATAGCGCCGCGCGATCTTGACCACCAGACGCAAGTTGCTTTCGATCATGCGCTTGCGCGCCGCCACATCGCCACGCAGCGACAGGCGCGAAAAATGCACTTCTTCGGCGGCCGTCAAAAGTGGGGAAAAACCGATTTCGTTCAGATACAGGCGGGTGGCATCCATATCACCTTGCGAAACTTCGCCGGCCAGGAAGCGCTGCGCTTCGGCAGCGCCGGCGTCGCTTTCCAACTCCAATTCGCCCGCCAGCTGGTCTGCTGACGGCTCGAGTTCCGCGCCGAGTTCGACCAACTCATCAGTGAGTTCCAGCTCGGCGTCGGACTCCCCGTCAGCCTCTGCGCCCGGCTCAGCTGCGTCCTCAGGCTCTTCGCTCGCGGGTCGTTTTCCACGGGGACCGGCCATGCTGATGGAATTACTATCGCTTCGGAAGATACTGCAGGGGGTCTATGGACTTGCCATTGCGACGGATCTCGAAATGGAGCATGACATCGGAGGTGTCGGAGTTTCCCATGCGTGCGATCGATTCTCCCGCCGCCACCCGCCGATTCTCCTGAACCAGGCGCACTTCGTTGTGCGCGTAAGCGCTGAGGAACGTGTCATTGTGTTTAATGATAATAAGCTCACCGTAACCTCGCAGTCCACTTCCACTGTAAACCACGGCACCAGCCGCCGCCGCTTTCACAGCCTGTCCGCGCGCCCCACGAATATCGATACCTTTGCCTGCTGTGCCGATGTCAGCCGCAGAGACTTTTCCTTGCGTTGGCCACATCCAACTCACGCCTTCTTTAGCCGTCGCGCTAGCTTCGAGTGCGTTTGTTTTGTCGTCATTGGATGGGTTCGCAGCTGACGACGTTACGAGTCCCCCGACTAGCTTGGGCGCGCTTGCCGTCGTGCTTGTCGGATTTGCAGCGGCGCCACTGGGTGGTGGCAGCGAGGACGACAGCATTTGACTGCTGCGAGGTGCTGCGCTTGCCGTTGCCGTCGGCTCGCGATCAGCAGATGCCAACGGGGCTGTCGACTCGGGCGCCGTCGGCCGCGCGCCAGGCGCGTGTGTTTGCTGCACCAGTGGTGGTCTCAACGGGCGTAGACGCAGAGACCGACCAACAACGATCAAGTCGGGGTTAGTGATCTGATTCCAACGGATGAGGTCGCGAACATCCAGACCGTAACGCCACGCGATAGTCAGCAGCTTGTCGCCGCTGGCCACGATGTGCACTGCCGGGATCGGACGTTCACGCTCGGCCAGCGCACTCGCGGACGAACCTGCTGGTGCTGACGTCGAGGGTCGTAACGGCGATGGCAGCGCCGGCTTGTGCTCGATCGGAGCATCGTAGTTATTGGCGCAACCCGCGATAACCAACACGCAGGCAAAAAACATTGCGCGCAGAAAAGCCCAACTTCGTGGCTGCTGATCGTCCGCGCGCAACTTCAGTGTGCGGTCCTGCAAAATCTTGCGCGTGTCGGCTCCCGGCTTATTCGTCATCGCAACACACTCGTCATTGCCCTAGTCCCTCTAACAGCGGAACGAAGCTGACCCGCTCAAGCACCGTTTCTTCAATACCGTCTGGGTTACGGGTGTATAGACACATCTGTTGATGGCCGGCTCGCCCGACCGGAATGATCAGGCGACCGCCCATCGCCAGCTGATCAAGCAATGCGACTGGCACCTCTACCGGCGCTGCTGCTACCAGAATTGCATCGAAGGGCGCGTATGACGGCCAGCCCTGAAAACCGTCGCCATGACGCACGCGCACGTTGTGAAAACGCAGGTCGAGCAGGCGCTGCCGCAACTTGGTCGCCAGCACCTCAATACGTTCGATGCTGAAGACCCGTCCGGCCAACTGAACCAGTACCGCCGTCTGGTAACCGCACCCGGCACCAACCTCAAGCACGCGATCGAGTGGCCCGGTGGTATAGAGCGCGGCCGTCATGGCGGCAACGATATAGGGCTGAGAAATGGTCTGACCAAAACCGATGGGCAGTGCAGTGTTCTCGTAAGCGCGACTGGCCAGGGCTTCATCAACAAAGAGATGTCGGGGCGTGGTACGAATAACTTCAAGCACGGCTTCGGTGTCGATACCCATGCGACGCAACTGCTCCACCAGGCGGTTGCGCGCGCGCTGGGAGGTCATGCCTATGCCACGGGAATCAGCCACTCGTTTATGTTCTTAACTCGACATTGATCGCGCCGACACGCTAGCGGTGGCGCTCGGACCTGTCAAATCGCCGTCTTCGCTGCAAAAGATTGCGCGCCTCGCGGGCCACGGATGGTGCACGCCACTTAGCGCCCGCTCAAAAGAAATTCCAGCAAAGCCTTTTGTGCGTGTAAGCGATTACCCGCTTCGTCCCACACGACGCTGGCCGGATGATCGATGATATCGGCGCTGACTTCTTCGCCGCGATGGGCCGGCAGACAATGCATGAACAACACCGAGGGTGCAGCCTTGGCCATCAATGCGGCGTTGACCTGGTAGGGACGAAACACCTCACGACGTGCCGCCGCCTCCTGCTCCTGCCCCATGCTCGCCCACACATCAGTCACAACCAGATCGGCGTCGTGCACCGCAGTGCTGGGGTCATGCCCGATACTTACCTGCGCAGCTCCTGTGAGTTTTACGGCGAGCGGCGGCTCATAGCCTGGTGGCACCGCAATGCGTAGTTCAAAGCCCATCAAGCGCGCAGCGCTGATGTAGGTGTTACACATGTTATTGCCATCGCCAATCCAGGCGACACGCTTGCCGGCAATATCCCCACGGTGTTCGCGATAGGTGAGTAGATCTGCCAGCACCTGACAGGGGTGCAAACTATTGGTCAGACCATTGATGACGGGCACCGAGGCATAACTTGCGATGCGCTCGACGATGTCGTGCCCGAAGGTCCGCACCATTACTGCGTCGGCCATTTGCGATAGCACCCGCGCGGTATCTTCAGGCGGCTCGCCGCGGCCGAGCTGCGATTCCTGGCTGGAGAGAAAGATGGCTTTACCACCACCCTCCGCCATCGCACCTTCGAACGAGACTCGCGTCCGAGTGGAGGACTTTTCAAAGATCATCGCCAGCGTCTTGCGCTCAAACAAGGGCGGACGTCGCCCCTCGCGGCGCCAACGTTTAAGCTCCAACGCACGCTCCAGCAGCTTGCGGATTTCTTCGCCGCTCAAGTCATCCAATGCAAGGAAGTGCCGCAGCGCCACAGGTAAAGTTCTACGCTCAGGCTGCGTTAACTGTGAAGTCATTGATCAAACGCGCCACGCGCTCCACCACTTGCGCTGCTTCATCGTCGGTAAGAATCAGCGGCGGCAGCAGGCGTACCGTTTTATCGGCCGTCACGTTTATCAACAGACCCTGTGCCAGGGCTGTTTTGACCAGCTCATAACAGCCGCGATCGAGTTCGATGCCCAGCATCAGCCCGTGACCGCGAATCGAGGTGACTGCGTGGTTACCAGCCAAGGCCTGCTTGAAGCCTTTGATCATGCTGGCGCCAAGGTCGGCTGCACGCTTGACCAAACCATCGCGCTCAATGGTTTCAATAACAGCCAGCGCCGCGGCACAAACCAGCGGATTGCCGCCAAAAGTCGAACCGTGGGTGCCTGGTTGAAGAACCTCGGCTGCGACACCTCGTGCGATACATGCGCCGATTGGCACGCCGTTGCCCAGCCCTTTAGCCAGCGTCATGACATCCGGCACGATGCCTTCGTGTTGGTGTGCGAACCAGCGACCGGTGCGCCCCATGCCAGTCTGAACTTCGTCGAGCATGAGCAAGATGCCGCGGTCGTCACACAGCTTGCGCAGCGCCGCCAAATAGCGCGGTTGTGGCACGATGATGCCACCCTCGCCTTGAACCGGCTCAACCAGCACCGCCACCACATCGGCGTGCGCGGCAGCGTTGCCGACGGCATCAACATCGTCATAGGGCACACGGATGAAACCATCAACCAGGGGTTCGAACCCGGCGTGAATCTTAGGATTGCCCGTGGCGCTCAATGTCGCCAGGGTGCGGCCATGAAAACTGCCGTCAGTAACCACCACGGCGGGCCTTGCGATGCCTTTGTCGTGGCCGAACTTGCGCGCAATCTTGATCGCCGTCTCGTTGGCTTCGGCACCTGAATTGCAGAAAAAAACGCGATCCATGTTGGTCAAGGCAGTGAGTCGGTTGGCAAGCTGCTCCTGGCGCTCCACGCGGTAGAGATTGGAGGTATGCAGCAGGCGCGTTGCCTGCGCCGCGATCGCGGCAGTGACATCGGGATGTGCATGACCCAGTCCGCACACCGCAATACCGCACAGTGCATCGAGATACTGACGGCCTTCGTTATCCCACAACCACACACCGCGGCCGTGACTGAAGGTCACGTCCATCCGCCCGTAGTTCGACATCAACCCAACAATGCCCGTCGCCATAAGCTTCTAGCCCCGCCAAAAAAACAAAACCCGACCACATGGCCGGGCTGCTCGGTGGATAGTATCGCGCTTTCAGTCGCGCGCATGCGCATCTCTATTGTGCGAAAGAGTGCCGTATTATGCAACACAGAGTCAGCTGAAAAGCCAATGGAAACGGAGAGATAGCGTGGATCCGATCGAACTGTCGCTGTTCGTCAACCGGCTCAGCGCGATCTGCCGGGAAATGGGCGCAACACTGCGTCGCGCAGCACTGTCACCGAACATCAAGGACAGACTCGACTATTCCTGCGCGTTGTTTGATGCACACGGTGAGTTATGCGCCCAGGCTGCACACATCCCCGTGCACCTAGGCAGCATGGCCTTTGCCATGCGCGACATTATCGCCGCCATCAACTGGCTGCCGGGCGACATGATCATCGTCAATGATCCTTACCTGGGCGGCACCCACCTACCCGATGTCACCGTGGTCGCACCGATGTTCCTGGGCGATTGTTGCGTGGCGTTTGTCGCCAATCGTGCCCATCACGCCGACATCGGTTGCCCGCGTCCGGGTTCCATGCCGCTGTCGCGCAGTCTCGCTGAGGAGGGACTGGTCATTGCCCCGCACCATCTGCTGCGCGAGGGCAGACCCGACAAAAACATGCATGCGCTGTTAACACAGCGACTGCGCAATCCCGCCGCAACACTTGCCGACCTCGCGGCACAGGTCAGCGCCAATCGCATCGGCCTGCAGCGTCTCGCGGCGCTGCTCACGACTATGAGTAACGAAGCTTTCAGCACCGCACTGGCGCAGGTTAACGATTACGCTGAAGCCCTCGCACGTAGCGCGTTGGCAGCCTTACCAGCCGGGCGTTACTATTTTAGTGATGCGCTCGATGGTGATGGCTTCGAACCCGGACCGGTGCCCTTGACGGTCGCCATCACCCTTGCGCAGGGTCGAGCACGCATCGACTTCACTGGCACCTCTAAACAAGTTACCGGCAATATCAATTGTCCTTTAGCCGTCACGGCTGCGGCGGTTTATTACGCGTTTTATACCTTGATGCCAGCAGACACGCCGCCTTGCGCCGGCTCACTGCGTCCGCTTGAGATCATCGCGCAGGCAGGTTCACTTGTGAACGCGCAAAGACCGGCAGCGGTAGCGGCCGGCAATTGCGAGACCAGTCAGCGCATCGTCGATGTCATCCTCGGCGCGCTGGCCAGCGCCCTGCCCCTGGGCATTCCCGCCGCCAGCAATGGCAGCATGAATAATGTCGCGCTGGGTGGCGACGGCTGGGACTACTACGAAACGATAGGTGGGGGCACCGGCGCTCATGCCGGTGGCCGCGGGCTGGACGCGGTCCACTCTCATATGACCAACACCCTCAATACACCGGCAGAGGTGCTGGAAATGACCTATCCGCTCCGCATTCGGCGCTACGCCATACGGCGTGGCAGCGGTGGGGCCGGTCTGTACCACGGTGGTGATGGCATCGAACGCTGCTACGAGTTTCTCGCCGATGCGGCTGTCACCGTGTTGAGCGAACGTCGCGAACTAGCACCCTGGGGTTTGGCCGGCGGGAGCCACGGACAGCGCGGCTGTAATGAGCTGAACGGCGCGGCATTGGCGGGCAAATGTGAAGTGGACGTGCACACTGGCGATCGTCTCTCGATCAGAAGCGCTGGCGGCGGTGGCTGGGGTGCCTCCATAAAAGACGGATAAGAACCGCATGCGCCCGGGTTTTTGTCTCTCACGCTTGTTGGCAGTATTTATGACTTCCCGCATACGCCGCGCTGCCGGTGCATCAGCGGTGGCCAAACTGCGCTCGTCCGCCCGGTTTTTAACCGGCTGCTAATCCCCTAGGTAATAAACGTTTGAAATTGCAGATGAACAACTTAGACTGGGTCTAATCGTCGCCCGCTATCGATTTTGTGGGCGGCCGTCGGCACCCTTGCCCCTGCCCTATATAAGGAGAGCGTATGGACGCTTTGGAACGCATCAAGAACATTGTCGAGACCAACCCTATCGTGCTTTTCATGAAAGGCACGCCACAATTTCCTCAGTGCGGCTTTTCGATGCGCACCGTCGAGGCGCTGAAGGCTTGCGGCGCTGAATTTCACTCGGTCGATGTGCTGGCAGAGCCCGAGGTCCGTCAGAATCTGCCGCGCTTCTCCGACTGGCCAACATTCCCGCAATTGTTTATCGGCGGCGAACTGGTCGGTGGCTGTGACATTGTGATGAGCATGTACCAGAACGGTGAGCTGCAACGCCTCGCCAAGGAGGCCGTTGCCTGAGGGCCACACGCCCAGCGGCGCGCGCCGGGTTGACCGGCGCCACGTTTGCTTCCCGACCGATTGCTCTTTCAGTTCACTGACTGCAGCCACAAACACGCACCTCGACTGGCCTTATCGACGGCCTTGAGCGCTCGTTGATGGGCGTCGATGTCCTCCGCGCTAGGCAATACCACTGTTAACCGTGCCGGCGTCTGTGCGGGTTTGGCTGGACCGCCACGCTGACGATCGCGTTTGTGTCCGGCCTCGAGTGCGAGGGTCGCCTGACCACCGGTCATGGCCAGATAAACTTCCGCCAGCAACTCGGCGTCAAGCAGCGCTCCGTGGCGCTCGCGATGTGCGTTGTTAATCTCGTACCGCCGGCACAGGGCATCCAGGCTGTTGCGTTGTCCCGGATGCATTTCACGAGCGAGTGGCAGGGTATCGAAAACCGTGCAGTAATCTTCCGTCCGCCCCCACGCTGGGCCCAACAGTCCAAGCTCCATATTGAGGAAGCCAACATCGAAGGGGGCGTTGTGGATGACCAGCTCAGCGCCGCGCACAAACTCCACAAACTCCATGGCGATTTCCGCGAACGGCGGGCGTTCGGCGAGGTCGGTCAACGTGATGCCGTGCACTTCCATCGCACCTGCATCTATCTCCCGTTGCGGATTGATGTACTGCTGGTAACGCCTAGCGGTCAGGCGGCGATTGACTATCTCCACACAGCCTATTTCGATGATGCGGTGGCCTTGGGATGACTCCAGACCCGTGGTTTCGGTATCAAGCACAATTTGACGCACCAGTATTTTCTCCAGAAAGGGCTTCAGGTCGCCTGCAGCATTTCATCGATGGCAGCATTGGCGAGGCTATCCGCCAGTTCATTTTCTACGTGTCCGGAATGCCCGCGCACCCACAACCACTGAATTTCGTGGCTCCCACAGATTTCATCAAGCTGCTGCCAAAGATCAATATTCTTGACGGGCGTACGAGCGGCGGTTTTCCAACCGCGCTTCTTCCAGCCGGGTAGCCACTGCGTGATGCCGTTCTTAACATATTGCGAATCGGTGTGTAGATGGACGTGACTGGGGCGGGTCAGTGCGCGCAAAGCTTCGATTGCCGCACTCAACTCCATTCGATTGTTGGTGGTCGCCGCCGCGCATCCTTTGATCTGCCGCTCGTGACCACGGTAACGAAGCAACGCGCCCCAGCCGCCGGGGCCTGGATTACCGCGGCAGGCGCCATCGGTAAAGATTTCGACGACATCCGGCTCAGCGCCCATGAACATCGCTTCCGGTAGTACTCGGTATACAGGCGCGGGTAGACGGTTCGACTACGCTGCTCGCGACGAGCCGACGACGCTGTCGCCAGCTTGCCCGCAGCGGCGTGAGGCCCTCAACACGTTTACGCGCAACAACAATGTAAACATTGCCGAGCAGCGGCCAACAGAACGCGCCGAGACGTTCGAGTAGTTCAAGACGACGGTTGATTGATTGCGCCCTAAAGGGCGGCCGAAAGCTGTGCCGTTCGACGTGGAGGATGTCGAAGCCCAGCAGCTTCAGCCAATCGTTAATTCGCGCGGTACCGATGAAACGACCGTACCACGGTGCCAGCCCCCGCCAGCGAGTCGTAAGCGACCACAACCCGAACCAGCTCCAAGGGTTGAAACCAAGGATGACCAGATGCCCTTCACCGATGAGTACCCGTTCGGTTTCGCGTAACACGCGACGGGCGTCAACTGCGTATTCGAGCACATGGGGTAACACGATGACGTCAACAGAATTTGGTGCCAAGGGCAAAGCATCTTCAATACAGTGCATGTCCGCCTTAACGTTCAGCGCGTGACCAAGATCGATGCGCACTTTATGGCTGACACGGCTGCCGTCGAGCAAACCATCCACATGATGGCAGCCGAGTTGCACGAGATGAAAACCGAACAAATCGGGCAAAAATCGTCCGAGCAGGCGACGCTCAATGTCAGCGATGAGCTTGCCGGGGGCGGTTTCAAACCACCCGCGCAGGCCTGCCACGAGGCTTGCATCGCCGAAACCTTCGGCGGAATTTATCTTCATTTAAAACATATAGATACTGAATTTGTCGAGGGCAAGTCTCAGCCCCCGAAACAACTCGAAGCTTGGCACGGCCGCAGGTGACGACGCAACGCTTGGGGTTGACCTTGGCCCCCTAGCCTTCCTACATTACCGCCATGTTGGGGGGAAACCACATTAGAACTGGGACGATTATCGTCCTCATCAGCCTTGCACTTTTTGGTTGCGCGGTGCCGGTGCCGTTCATTCACACCGAACCTCAAGTGGCCCCGCAAATCCCATCTCCCGCGCCACTTGCCGCGGCCAGAAACACACCGCAAACCCAGCATTCCGAGGTGGCGCCACAAGCACGCATTGAAGGCCCGGATCTGTGGCGCAAGATTGGTACTGGCCTGACCTTGCATAGTTCCCGACATCACCGCCCCAGTGCGCCCTTAGCACACCTGCCCTATGGCAAGCGTGTCATTGAATCAGCCTCGGCGCAGTCCGCGCCCTATCTGTATTTCATCGTCAGCGAACTTGAGCAGCGCAAACTGCCCTACGAAATTGCGCTCATGCCCCTGATTGAGAGCAGCTTCAATCCGGCCGCCGGCACGCTTGGTGGACCTGGCGGTCTGTGGCAGATGATCCCGGCCACCGGTCAACGCTTCGGCTTACGACAAACTGCCTGGTACGACGGGCGACGCGACGTCATCGACAGCACCCGCGCAGCGCTGCATTACCTTGAGAAGCTGAAAGGTGAATTTAACGGCGACTGGTTGCTGGCGATTGCGGCTTATAACTGCGGCGAACGCACCGTCGCACAAGCCGTAGAGCGCAACCGCAATCGCGGCCGCCCCACGGATTTCTGGTCCCTCGGTTTACCGAGCGGTACGCGCCACTATGTTGAGCGCCTGCTCAACATAGCAGCGGTGGTCGCTGATCCTGCAGCCTTTGGTGTAAAACCTGCGCTGGTGCGTGATCGACCCTATTTTGACGTTGTAGACGTGGGTGCCAACCTGCCACTGTCGCATATCACTGTTGCCAGTGGCCTGAGCGCAGACGAATTCCGAACGCTCAATGCCGGCTTGCTCGAACACACAACGGTGACTGGTGCCACCCACGTATTGGTCGCTGCGGGACAGGCGCAAGCGATAACCTTGGTGTTGTCGTCCCTCTCCGACCAGATGCGTCGCCTACCGGCTAGCGAAAGCGTGGCCAACGCCGCGACACCTGAGGCAACGCCACGAGGTCGCTACACTGTCCGTTCCGGCGACTCGCTGTCGGTGGTTGCCGCGCGCACCAAAGTCTCGATGCGTGAACTGCGCGCACTGAACCACCTGAGTTCGACCCATTTGCGTCTCGGTCAAGTCCTGCGTTTACCCGGCCCAATCAAACAAGTCGCGGCTGCCACGGTCAAGCCGGCCGCGGCCAACACTGCTACGGCTGAAACTCGCACGACAATACCCGGCACCCACGTAGTCACACGCGGCGATAACTTGTGGGATGTCGCGCGCCATTACCATGTAAGTGCCGAAGCGCTTGCCAAAGCCAATGGTGTTACCTCGCGCACCGTTCTCAAATTGGGTCAGAAGCTGCGCTTGCCTGCTGGTGCTCCGGCTCAGCGTGCGCGCCGGAACATGCTCCTGGCGAGCGCCGACAACGCACAAAACATCGCGTATCGCGTTGTGCACGGGGATTCGCTGTGGACGATTTCACGCCGCTTCAACGTGTCGGTCGACGCGCTGAAAAAATGGAACCGCCTGTCCACCGGCAGCGCATCTTTGCGACCTGGCCAACGCTTGGTGGTAAACGGCGAAACCTAGGAACCTGTCGGACTTAGGCAATCGTGACGAGACGGTGGGACAGCGAGTACAGATATGCGCGCATTCGAGGCGAATAGTGGGCCTATTTAACGAGAAGGCGCGCATATATGTGCCGCTGTCCCAGCGTCGCAGTAGATTGTGCCTAAGTCCGACAGGTTCCTAAGATTGCGCCGGCCCACCGTGCCGTCTTCCTCGCCCCGCGTCTTGAACTACCCACTATGATGCACCCGCGCAGCACGTCGCTACCTGTGCCGCTATTGCGCCGCCTGGCTGCAGCTTTTTTCGGCGCGCTGTTGCGAGTGCGGGTAACCGGCCTCGAACACCTACGTGCAGCCGGTCCGCGCACGCTGCTGGTCGCTAATCATCTGTCGACGATAGACGGCCTGCTGCTGTTTTTATTCCTGCCGGTGAACCCGGTCTTTGCACTCAGTCCCAACACCGCCCGAT
>JAYUQF010000519.1:0-7492 GCA_043756885.1 Pseudomonadota bacterium | reverse complement strand
GTGCCACGGTCAAAACTTTGCTGGGCGATGCGCTGAATGCCGCCAAAACGGCGCAGGCGCCGGCGGTAGTGTTCAGAGTCGCGCCAACACGTTATCTGCCCCTGCCTGAGCAGCAACCCCTATGTACGCAGTTAGCCACCCAGACCACTCTGCAACCGCTCACGTTTGTCGATCGCGCGTTCCCCGATGTTGAGGAATTTGATGCTTGGTTAACGGCGTTTTCCCAGGGCAAGGGCGACGACGGCAAACTGCTCTACCAGCAGTGTGGTGGCAATTGTGATCCGAGTTTTACTTTTGTCGTGGCCCCCACCACGAGCGAATTGACGGTCATGACCGAGGTTTATTGCGGTTACGCCCGCGATCGCGCGATCAATCTTTACACTCTCTCGACCACACTGCGAACGGCCTGCCCGGGCCCGAATTGAAGATCTGAATCGGCGCCGGCTGCAGGGCGCCAGATCAGGCTGCGCAAGCGTGCCACCGCAGCTAACAGCCGCTTGTCACCAGCGCCATCCATGCGATCGTGCAAGCCGAGCACAATGTCCTCACGCGGGACTACCGCCAAGGTACCGAATAATCGATCCCAGATACTCAATACGTCGCCGTAGTTGCGATTGGTGGTCGGCAACATGTAGTGATGGTGGGCACGATGCAGATTGGGCGTGATAAACAACCAGCCCACTACCCGCGCAACCCCGGTGGGCAAAAGCAACGAGGTGTGGGAACACAGATTGGCCACGGTTTGGGCCATCTGACGCAAGACCAGCACCTCGACCGAAGCGCCGCACAGCAGCACGTACATGATCAAAAACGAATTGCGGGTGACGGTTTCGCCCGGGTGTTCACGCACCGTGGTCGACACATCAACCACTAGATCGGCATGATGCACACTGTGGAAGCGCCAGAATAGCGCGACTCTGTGCGCAGTGCGGTGATAAACATAATCGAGCAAGTCGAGCACTATGAACATCAGGCCGAACTTAATCCAAGGCCGCTCGGGATCTGGCAGCAGATACACTAGGCCAAACTGGACTTCACCAGTCCAGCGCGCGAGAAACAAACACGGGACAACCATCATTATCTGGAGCGGCAGCGCCGACAGGATGAACAGTGCGTTGAGCGAGGTATGGCGCCATTTCAAAGGTGCCGCCTGCGGCTGGCGCACAAACTCGGTCATCCACAAGGTGATGATCAAGCAACCGTAGAGCGTGACTTGAATGGAGCTTGGGTGTGCGAAGAGCGTGTCGAGGATCGGGTTCAAGGTGTCGCTGGCGTTCCATGGTGGAGGTTAGGCAGGCTGGTGAAAACCGTCGCGCGCGAAGGCAGTTTGCGTTCCGCCGGAACCGCCGCGCGCAGTAGTTTTTCCCTAGCCTGTTAGGGACCCTCGCAGCGTCATTGCCGCATGAACGGGGCTAAGCAGCCGCGTTCATCACACCGAGCCGAATGGGACTGTGTCGCAGGATAACATATCGTCGGCGTCGGTCAGCCTCTCAGCCGTAGTCGCTCGCGACCAACCAGCACAGTGTCGTAGCGTCCGTGTTCGCGCTACTTGTCTTCGAGCAAGCGCCCTGCTTCATCACGTAACTCGGCACCTCGCACCCGCGCACGACCATCGCCGAACTTCGCATCACGCGCGCGCAGCGCCGCCACCAGCCCGCCGTCCCGCGCCTGCTTGAGAAACGCTTGTGCGCTGTCGGCCAGATGACCGCGTGCGTCGTTTTCCGCAGCGATTCTTTGCAGGGTACGGGCACCCATCAATTCCAGACCCACGTTGACGATGCGTTTATTGGCCGCCAACAGCGCGGTGTCAACCAAGGCCAGCCGGTCAAGCAGTTGCTCAACTTCCCCTTCAAGCTCGGCCAGTGGCAGCGCTTTCATGACCAGCCCCAGATCAGCGGCCTCGGTGCCGGTAATGGTATCGCCGGTCAGCAGCAGCCGTTTCGCCCATTGCGGACCGATGTGATAAAGCCACATCTGATTAGGTGGCGAGCCGAGGTCGCGCGTAGCGGGGAAACCGATGCGGGTGTCATCGGCCGCAATCACCATGTCACACAACAACGCGATATCGGTGCCGCCGGCCAGACAGAAACCATGGATCTGCGCGATCACTGGCTTGTGCATGTCGAACAAAGTCATACGCAGACGCTGGCCCCGTTCGAGGCGCCACACATCATCGTCAAAATTACTGAACGGGCCGAGACGGTAGCGTGGCCCATCGGCGCTGCTGGTCGCGGGTGCTTGGGGTGTCAGATCGTAGCCCGCGCAAAAACCCTTGCCCTCGCCCTTCAAGACTACCGCGTGCACAGCGCTGTCGTTGTCTGCTTCCCACAGCGCCTGATCGAGTTCGGTTAACACCGTCAGCGATAACGCATTGCGTTTTTCAGGACGGTTGAACACGATGCGCGCGCGACCGCGCTCCACTTCATAACGGATGAACTGAAATTCAGGCATGGTGGTTTCCCCTCTATATGGTCTGCGACGGCAAACGGCACAGTCGGGTGACCACGCTGTGTTGCAAGTGTGGGCGGAATGTTAGCGGATCCGGGCTCGCTCAGCGGCTGGCAAGGGCAGGCCGTTCCGGTATGCTGCCAGCGCATTTCTAAGTGACGCTTTTACAGCTGGGGAGTATTTCAGTGAGCGCCAACCCAGACTTTTCGAACACCGGACGGCAGTGGGGCCCGGCACGTTATATCGCACCGCTACTCGACGATATTGGTGCGCAGGCCAGCGCCGCCGATCGCAGCCGCTCGGTCGCGGCCACCCTGATCGCCGCTATCAAGCGTAACGACATCATGCGTTTGTCGGGCAGCCCGGAGCTCGGCGGCTTGAACGAAAGCATGGTGGTGATCGGCAACGAATTGCGTGATATCGCCGCACGCTGCACCTCAACCGCCTGGTGCCTATGGAATCACCTGTGCACCTTTCATCACTTCGCCGGTTTGCTCGGGCCTGCACATACGGAATTTTTCCAGGGCATCGTCGAGCGCCGCGAATGGGTGTGTTTTCCAGCTGGCGCCTCGACCCAAGTCACCTCTGAAAAACGGGGCGATCAAACCTTGCTGACGGGTGTCGCCGCTTTCGGTTCGGGAGCACGTTATGCCGAATGGGCGGGTGTTGCTTTTATCGAACCCGGTCACAGCACACCGCGCCTGACGGTGGCCGATCTGCGCGACCCGCGGGTGCGCATCGAGGCGACCTGGGACGCGATGAGCGTGCGCGCCTCCGCCACTGACCATATTCACTACAGCGCGATGCCGGTACCAAGTGCGCGCATTGCGCAGTGGACACCCAAATATCGGGTGCTGCACCGTGATCCCGCCCACCCCATGATTCATCATCGTTATCGCGAAGACTGGGTCGCGATGTCGGTATTGTGGTTAGGCACCATGGCCAGCGGCGTGGCGGAGATCTCTTTTAATGAAACCGCCGACGGCATCCGCGAGCGTATTGCCATCTTTGGCACCAAGATGGTTGAGCGCCCTACCATCCATGTGAACCTCGGCCGCGCACGCGCCTTGATCAACGCTGCCACCGATACCGTATTTGCCGCCCTGGCCGAAACCGATGCCCGCATCACGGCGGGTGTCATGCCAACCGAAGGGGATTATTTCCGTCAGACCACAGCCGGCATGCAATGTGTGATGCTGTGTGACGAGGCCATGCATCTATTACTGCGGGTGCTGGGTGGCAATGGTTTGCGTGAAGGCACCGACTTCGAACGACGTTATCGGGATTTCCAGGCCATGCCACTGCATATCAATGGCCATGTGGACAGGATCACCGAGCAAATGGGGCGTATCAGCCTGGGCTTGGAGTCGCTGAATCCGTTCTGACGTTGGCCTGACCGGCACTCGCATCATCACCCGGGCGAGATTGCGCCCCACGTTCGACACCTGCGCTCGGCGACTCGGGCCGGCGACGCCGTTGCACATTTCACTCCCACCCGGCCACCGGTTGACTTCACGCGATAGCGCTCTAGATCTGTGATCTCCAGCCGCTATGAAAGATTCGGGAAGCTTCACGTCGTCTGCCGGACAACCTTTGCAATTGTTTGCAAGTTACACGACGCATTGGGTCACCACCGCGTTACCGTAATAGACATTCGTTTACTCTATGGGGCTGCTATGTTGCGATCAGGTCACTACGCAGTGGCGGTCTTGGTACTGGCTCTGAGCTCGGCGCAGGTGAGTATTGCGGCAGACACTAGTGCGCAGGCACAGCGTTATTACGAGCGCGCGCTGGAAATGTACGGCGAGCGCGACTACGTCGCAGCAGTCATCGAATTAAAAAACGCTATCCGGTTAAATGCCGACGGCCTTGCACCCCGCGTACTGCTTGCAAAAATTTATCTAGCCCAGGGACATGCAAGCGAAGCCGAGCATGAAATTCAAAATGTCACCAAGCGCGGTGCCGATCCTTCGTTGACCGTACCGGTGCTGGCAAAAGCCTACCTGTTTCAGTTCAAAGAACGGCAATTGCTCGACGAGTTATCGGACGACGGATTGAGTAGCAGCGCGCGTGCGGATCTGTTGCAGGTACGCGGCCAGGCCTTGATGAATATCGGCGATAACGAGGCCGCCATGGCAGCGTTTGACGCGGTGGAAGAGCTTATGCCTGCCAGTGCCCAGGCGCTGATTGGCAAAACACTCGCGGCACTGCGCAGCAACGATATCGACAAAGCCGCGTTATTCGCTGAACGGGCTGTAAAACTCGAACCCGCCAATGCCGATGCCTGGAACGCACAGGCCGCAGTTTTTCATTCTCGCGGGGAGCTTAGCAAGGCACTTGTGTTGTACGACAAGGCGATTGCACTGTCCCCGGCGTTGCACGACGCGCGCATCGCGCGGATCGCCATTCAACTTGTGCAGGGCAAAAATGCGCAAACTGCCGCTGACCTGGCCTACGAGGCACAACATAACCCTTTTGACCCGCGACCGGCCTATTTGCGTGCATTACGTTTTGCTCGCGCGGACGATGTTCACGGTGCTAATTCAGCGTTAGCGGAAGCCAATATTCTGCTTGAGAACATCAACTCGGAAGCAACCTCTAACAATTGCCAGTTGCTCGACCTTGCTGGTTCGGTGAATTACGGACTCGGTCGTTTTGAGCAGGCACGCGACTATTACCAGCTCTGCCTGAACAGCAACCCGAAGTTGACTGACATACGCAAGAAGCTGGCCGGCGCCTTGCTTGCATTGCACGACGCTGCACGGGTGTTGGAATTATTCGCGGACGAACGCACGCTGGAATCTGACGATCCGGAAATTCTCGCCATCCTGGCTAACGCCTTGATGACGAAGGGTGAGGTTGATAAAGCGACGCGGCTGTTAGAAAAGGCTGCGAGCTTGCCCGGCGCAGGCAATGCGCCGCGCAAGACATTGGCGTTCCACCAAATCTACAGTGGCCGCACAGACCAGGCGCAAGGCGAATTGACGGCAGTATTGGCCGCCGATCCTGACGATGTGCAGGCCAATCTGTTGATGGCGGTGTTACATCATCAGCGCGGCGAATTTGCCGCAAGCGTTTCACTCCTTGAGCAGCTGTTGAAAAAAGCACCAGACAACGTCGTGCTGCTGAATTTCATCGCGGTTGCGCAAAGTGCGCTAGGAGACTCAAAAGCGGCGCGAGGTAATCTCGAAAAAGCGTTGAAGCAACTGCCGGCCTTCGTGCCTGGCATCATCAATCTTGCGCGCCTGGATGTCGCCAATGGCGCGGTCGCTGCGGCCAAAATGCGTCTGAGCGAAGCGCTGAAACTGTATCCCGGTAGTCCCGAGTTATTACTCGAGCTTGCTCATCTGCTTGCCGATAGTGGCGAGCGCGAGCAGGCGATCACCGTGCTGGACTACGGGCGCAAGTTTGCGGGGCCGAGCGATGCGCAGGTGACACCGCCCGCTAGCACGGGTGCCGTTGCGCCGAATTCGCAGGCGCCAAGCGCGTCAGTAACAGATGTTAAACATGCCGGGCAACCGAGCGCCGCCGCGCTGTCGCTGGATGTTCGTTTTTATCTTGCCGAATTACTTCTCAGTGCCAACAAACGACAAGAAGCGAAGGCCGTTATGGCGGAACTTGTGGCGCAGGCGCCGGATGATTTGCGCACCCACGAACTGCGGGTGCGCGCCGCATTACAAAGCGGCAAACGCGCATCTTTGCGCGGCACACTCAAAAAAATGTCGGATATGGCCGGATTTGATCTGTCCTGGTTGGTACGTATTTCCGTACTTCAACGTCAAATTGGTGTCTTGGACGACGCGCAGTACTCGCTGAACAAAGCGCAGCAAGCCCATCCCGATTCGTTGCCTGTGTTGGTGGCGCTGACGAGTCTTGCCATTGAGCAAGGCAAGCTCAGTCGGGCCGAAGCGTATCTCAAGAGTGTGCTGGCAAAATGGCCAACGGAGATCATGAGCTATCGTCTGGCTGGTGACCTCGCGCTACGACGCGGAGATGGCCTCACGGCTGCCGCGCAGTACCAGAACATTCTCGACCGCGCGCCATCCCTTGAGGCGCTGGAATTGGTCGTACGTGCGTGGGGTGTGGCCGGGCGCGGTCAACAGGGTGCAGAGGTGCTGGCCAATTGGATCGCGGCACACCCGGACGATATCAACGCACGCAAGTTGCTCGCGGACGTCTATCTCGTGGAAAAAAATCCGGTGGCGGCTCTAAAGACCTACGAACAGCTGGTGCGCGAGTTTCCGCAAGATATTTCCTGTTTGAACAATCTGGCTTACCTGGCCGAACTTGCCGGCCAGCCGGCAGCACTGGATTACGCAAAACGCGCTTACGACCTCAGCCCTCGTGATGCGAATGTAAATGACACCCTGGGTTGGATCCTGGTGCGCCGCAACCGCGGCGAAGACGCACTGCGCTATTTGCGTGAGGCCGACACGTTGCAAGCCGATTCGAGCGTTATCAAGTTCCACCTTGCCCAGGCGCTGCTTGCGGTTAAGCAGGAAGTCGAAGCGCGTGTCGCACTGCAGGACGCCCTGCGCACGGGCGAGGCCTTTGACGGTATCGATGAAGCAAAAGCCCTGCTGGCTTCACTGGCCAAACGCTAGCTCGTGTCTGTTAATTTTTGTCAGCGTTATCCGGGAACGGGACTCGCCAAGGCGTTCTGCCGCGATTCCGCACACGCTACTGCCTCAACGAATAAAGCTGTCTGATATCGACGACATGACTGTGCCGCTCAAATTTCTAATCTATCTCGCTGTTTTTATTGAAAATCGCTCCGTGCGACAAACATGGCGTTCCGGTTTTGTCGAGTTCAACCGTCAATATATTTGACACTCTCGTTGACGCTCGATACACGCGCCCTTTTTAACTCGTTGAATACTAATCAATAAAAACCTTGGATTAAAAATTGCTCTGTTTTCGCGAATCGCACGGAGTCCGCCTCTTTTAGGTGTCCAGGAACCCATAAAACTATGAAATCCAATCGTTGCATCTCCTTCGTCACCAGCACAATGTGTGCTTGGCTGTTAATAATCGCGCTGCCAAG
>JAYUQF010000518.1:0-7501 GCA_043756885.1 Pseudomonadota bacterium | reverse complement strand
GCTCGCCGAACACATCCAGAAAACCCGCACCCGGAATATGCTCGGCCTGCCACTCGGCTAAGCCGCTTTCAGGCTGATAACCAAAACCATCGAGCTTGGGCCTGAGATAGATGGTGGTGTCGTAGACACGCAGCTTCTGCTCACTGAGATGGCTCTGCAGCCAGTCGGTGCTGACTAGGGGTCCGTCGAGTTTCATGGTTATTGCCTCCGCGGGCGTTCAGCGTTAACACGTCTTCACAGTCGCACGGCCGGTGTCGTTCAGGCCTGCGCAGCATGTACAAATTCTGCAAGTTCGTCATTGAAGCGCTGCGGCACTTCAAGGAACGGCCCGTGGGCGGCTTCGTCATACCACGACAGGCGCGCTTGCGGGCACAGTTCTTTGATCAGCTCGGCCGTGGCCGGCAGCACAATGGTGTCTTTACGGCCCTGGCTGACCAGCAAAGGGCCCTTATAAGTACGCAGTACAGGCTCGGCCTCAAATACTCGGGCAAACATCGCCGCCCGCACGTCCGGGCGCACCGTCATGTTGAAACACAGGACGCGCTCATAATCCGCGCGTGACAGTTTGACCGCAAAACAGCCCTCGATAAATCGGCGTAAACCATCGATGCTGACCTGCAAGTCGGGCGAAACGATCAGCGGAACTATCTCACTGGAACCGGCGCCGATATAGGTCCCGATGGCCTGCTCGCCAAAGTGCACGGCGCCACCGACCAAATTGATACCGGCCACGGCGCCAACACCATAAGCCCGCAAATAATCAGTAATTACGAAGCTGCCATAGGACCAGCCCACCAGCACGGTGCGCTCAAGTTGCAAGGTTTCCACGATGTTATGCACATCGGCCGCCCACAGCGCGCTGTTGTTGTAGCAGTTCGGGTCACTGGGCGCGGCCGACATGCCATGACCGCGCAGGTCAAAGGCCACCAGCCGGAAATGCTCAGCCAAGTCGCTTTGATACTGCTTCTGCCAGCACAGATAAGCCTGCGACCAACCGCGAATGAACAGCACGCTCGGACCTTGCGGGTTGCCCCATTCGAGGACATTGAGTGCGAGTCCGCCGCCGCCCGCGACTGTGTACTTTTTCTGCATTTCCGCCTCAGTTCCGATTTCTATCATCGCTGCCCGCGCCTGCGCGCCAACGCGCGCAGCGGTGCTAGGATAACGCGGACCTGCGCCAATGTAGGTGCGAATTTATTCGCACAGGCACCGGCACTTAGTTAGCCCACGACAACCCCGGAGTGATCATGTCCGTCCATCACAGCGCGTGCCCACACGATTGCCCCTCAACCTGTGCCTTGGAGGTCGAAAAACTTGACGCCCATACCATCGGGCGAGTGCGCGGCGCGCGCGGCAATAGCTATACCGCTGGTGTGATCTGCAGCAAGGTCGCGCGTTACGCCGAACGCATTCATCACCCCGACCGTCTTATCACGCCGCTGAAACGGCGGGGAGCAAAAGGCAGTGGCGAGTTTGTGCCAGTGAGCTGGGACGACGCACTGGACGAAGTTGCAGAGGCCTTTCTGGCGGCCGAGCAGCGCCACGGTGCGCAAGCGGTGTGGCCTTATTTTTATGCCGGCACCATGGGCCTGGTGATGCGTGATGGCATCAACCGTCTGCGCCACGCCAAACGTTACTCCGGCCAGCATTCCACCATTTGCACCACCTTGGCCTGGAACGGCTACGTGGCTGGCACCGGTCGCTTGTCAGGTGTTGACCCGCGCGAAATGGCCGATGCCGATGTGATTGTGATCTGGGGCACCAATGCCGCTGCGACACAAATCAACGTGATGAGCCACGCTGTCGCGGCACGCAACAAGCGTGGCACGCGTCTGGTGGTCATCGACACCTATCTCAATGCGACGGCCAAACAGGCCGATGTTTTTCTGTGTGTGAAACCCGGTACCGACGGCGCGCTGGCCTGTGGTGTCATGCATGTGCTGTTTCGTGACGGCTACGCCGACCGCGCTTATCTCGACAAATACACTGACTGCCCGCGTGAGCTCGAAGCCCATCTGGCCTCCCGTACGCCGGCCTGGGCGCAGGCCATCTGTGGCGTCCCTGCGGCGGATATCGAAAACTTTGCGGCACTCATTGGTCGCCATCCGCGCAGCTTCTTCCGCCTTGGTTACGGCTTTGCGCGTCAGCGTAACGGCGCGGTCAACATGCACGCCGCCGCCTCAATAGCGGCGGTCACCGGTGCCTGGTTGCACAAAGGTGGTGGCGCGTTATTCAACAACGGCGCTATTTATCATTGGGACCGCACCCTCATCGACGGACTCGACGTGCGCGACCCCACGGTGCGCCTGCTCGATCAGTCACGCATCGGCGCAGTGCTGACCAACGACGCCGGGGCTTTGGGCAACGGGCCGCCGGTCACGGCTATGTTGATCCAGAACACCAATCCCATGTCGGTGGCGCCCGATCTGAACACCGTACACCGGGGTTTTGCGCGGCCCGACCTGTTTGTCTGTGTGCACGAACAATTCATGACCGAGACTGCGCGCATCGCCGATATTGTCTTGCCAGCGACCATGTTCCTCGAACATGACGATCTGTATCAAAGTGGTGGACAACAACATATCCACTTCGGCCCACAGATTGTCGCGCCGCCGGGTGAGTGCCGCTCCAACCACGAGGTGATCTGCGCACTGGCCAAACGTGTTGGCGCCGAACACCGCGGTTTTGAACTGAGCCCACGCGAAATCGTTGATTGGACACTGCGCGAATCAGGGTGGGGCAGCATCGAAGCGCTGGAGCACACTCATTGGATAGATGCACAACCGAGTTTTGACGACGCACACTTTGTGCACGGCTTCGGTCACGCCGACCGCCGTTATCACTTCGCGCCGGACTGGTCGGCGGTGGGCCCGGTGGACTTTGGTCCCGCCGGTAAACTGGCGAGCATGCCGGTCCTGCCAGACCATTGGGACGTGATCGAAAACGCCACGGCGGATATGCCGTTCCGGCTGGTCACGGCGCCGGCCCGTCACTTCCTCAATTCAAGCTTTACCGAAACGCCGACCTCGCGGCGACGTGAATCACGACCCACAGTGATGATCCATTCCGATGACGCAACAGTGCTTGGCATCACCCAGGGTGGGCGGGTTGAGCTGAGTAACAGCCGCGGCCGGGTGCGCCTGCATGCGGAAATTTTCGACGGCCTGCAACCCGGTGTGCTTGTCGCCGAGAGCATCTGGCCAAATGCAGCCTTTGAAGGCGGCATCGGCATCAATGCCTTGACCGGCGCCGATCCCGGGGCACCCACTGGCGGCGCCGCGTTCCACGACAACCGCGTGCGTATTGTGGCGTTGTGACCCGTACTCGGCGCCGGCACTTGACGCCGATCAGCACACGGCTGGCGCAAGACTCGCTACCGTGAACCCCGGATAGCGAGGAGTTGTCGATGTTTGAAGCGGCTGAATTAGGCGTCAAAGTCTCTAAGCAGGCGTTTGCGCAGCGTGAACCGCAGCTGCATCAGCAACTGTTATTAATCCAACGCCTGCTGCTCAGCGCTGACTTTCCCGTCATCATCATCGTGTCCGGGGTTGAAGGGGCCGGCAAAGGTGATGTTGTCAGCCTGCTGCACCGCTGGATGGATGCGCGCGGGCTGGAAACCCATGCCTTTTGGGATGAAACCGATGAAGAACGTCAGCGCCCTCGCTTCTGGCGCTTCTGGCGGGCACTGCCACCCAAGGGCCGCATCGGGGTGCTGTTTGGTTCGTGGTACACACAGCCGATCATCGACTTCGCGCTAAAACGCTGCAAGCGCGACAAATTTGATCGCGAGCTCGAACGCATCCGCCATTTTGAAGACATGCTGGTTGACGATGGGGCGCTGATCATCAAGCTCTGGTTCCACCTCTCGCGCAAGGCCCAGTTAAAACGTCTGAAAGCCGATACCAAAAATGACAGTGCCAGGCTCGGGCATCTCATCAAACGTTATGCCGCTCGTTACCAGCGCTTTGTCAAAGTCTCTGAGCGCGCTCTGCGCAAGACCGATGTTTCCCATGCGCCATGGCACATCATCGAGGCTAACAATACCCGCTACCGCGATGTGCGCGTGGGCGAGATCGTGCTTGAGCGCATCCAAGCGCGCGTCGATCAGGCCCCACCCACCAGTGGCCGCGTGACGGTGACTTCGCCGGCCCTGCTTAAAGCTGGCGAACCGAGCGTTCTGACAAATGTGCCGCTCGACAGCACGCTTGCGGACAAACCCTACCGCCTGGCAATGCAGCAGTACAGCGCCACGCTCTACCAGCTCGCGTGGCGGGCCAAAGCGCGTGGCGTAACGACGGTGGCGGTATTCGAAGGCTGGGATGCGGCTGGTAAAGGGGGCGCTATTCGGCGTGTCACCCAAGCTATGGACGCGCGCCTCTATCGGGTTATCTCAGTGGCTGCGCCAAGTGATGAAGAGCTGGCGCATCACTATCTCTGGCGTTTCTGGCGTCACGTTCCGCGCCATGGCTTTCATACCCTATATGACCGTTCTTGGTACGGCCGCGTGCTTGTTGAGCGGGTCGAGGGTTATGCCACCGCGCTCGCCTGGCAACGGGCCTACAACGAGATCAATTCGTTTGAAGAGCAGCTGGTGGACCACGGCACGGTGGTGCTGAAATTCTGGTTGCACATTGATCAGCAGGAGCAGTTACGACGCTTTCGCGAACGCGAGCAGACGCCCTGGAAACAACATAAGATCACGGCCGACGATTGGCGCAACCGTGAACGCTGGGCAGACTACGAGCGCGCCGTGACGGACATGGTCATCCATACCAGCACCGACATCGCACCCTGGACCCTCATCGCGGGCAACGATAAACGCGTTGCGCGTGTGGCGATCCTGAAAACCTACTGCGAGCGACTGGCTGCGGCGTTGCAATGAGCCTGACACACGATTGAACTTGCGCACCTCGCAAAGTGACCAAGTTCCAGGCGTGAACAAAACCCGTGACAATCCTTAACCTTTTGCTCCCCCGAGCTTCGACACCACAACCGTGCCAGCGCGTTTATCATTAAGGGATAAACTAAATACCGCGACGGCCAAGGATCTGACCCACAGCGCATGAAATCGCTACTCGACTTTTTCCCTCTACTGGTATTTTTTGGTGGCTATTACGGCGCCCAACAATGGCCAGAGCTGGCCGATACCTTCATCAATGTCATGCTCGGTCTGCTGGGACTTGATGCGTCGTTGCCCGCCGATCAGCTTGCCATGGCATCGGCCACGCAGCTCGCCATGCTCGCAACGCTCGTGCAAGTTGGTATTTTGCTGCTCTGCCGGCAGCGCATAGACAAGATCCTTTGGATCACCCTCACGATTATGGTGGTGATGAGCATCGCGACATTGATCTTTCACGACCCAGCCATCATCAAATGGCGCTCGACGGTTTCCGACTGGCTGTTTGGTCTGATCCTGCTGGGCGGCGAGGTGCTGCTGGGGAAGAACTTTATTCGCGCCATGCTGGGTGGCCAGTTGGAATTGCCCGAGCGGGTGTGGCGGATAGTGAACTACAGCTGGATAGGTTTTTTCGCAGGGTCGGGTCTGTTGAACCTCTATGTCGCAGAGAACTTTTCCGAAGAGGCCTGGGTCAACTTCAACATGTTTGGCGGTCCGGGCCTGACATTTGTTTTTATGATAGTCCAGGGGCTCTACCTGGCACGGCATTTGGGCGCACCGCCGGCGCCCGACTCCGAGCTCTGACGGCGCACCTGCGCCGGCGCGTTACGCGCCGGCGCTTATCTGATGGTCCGCAAGCGCCTGTTGGGACACGAGACGCCGCCTCAACCCGCCAGTTCGTAAGCCGCGAGTTGCGGCGCCTGCATTTCCTTGAAGAAACGTGTTGGTGTCCATGGCCAGCTGGCCGGCACACCGTTTTTGTCCAGATACCAGCTCTTGCACCCAGTCGCCCAGATCGACTTTTTAGCAGCCGCACCGCGTTCAGCCTCGAAACGCTTTGAAGCCGACGCGCTGACGCTAATCTCTCGGCATTTACCATTTCGGATCTGCTCAAGCAATTGCAGGATGTAAGCAACCTGCGACTCGGCGATACGGATCAACGAAAAATTACCAACTGGGCCATTGGGGCCGTTGAGCATGAAAAAATTCGGGAACTGCGGAATTGAGATGGACAAATAGGCGACTGGATGATCGGCCCACACGTCGTCGAGATTCAAACCATTACGACCCAACACCTTCGTTGGCCGAATAAATGCGTCGGCGCGGAAACTGGTGGCGACCACCAGCACATCCAGTTCGTGCAATTTGCCATCACTGGTGCGCACCCCGTTGGGCTCGACACGCTCAATACTCTCGGTAACAAGACTCGCATTGGGATGCGCAATGGCTTGGTAGAAATCCGACGAGAAAATCATGCGTTTGCAACCCGCACGATAGGTCGGTCGCAGTTTTTCGCGTAAAGCGGCATCGCGCACGTTGTCTTCGAGGTTGGCCAGACAGGCCGCTTCGATAGCCTTCATCTCGGCAGATTCGGAATCGATGACAGCATTGGCAAATTCGTCAAAAAAGCCCGTGATCTTGGTGATCTCAGCTTCCAGGCGGCGCGGGTCGTTACGGAACTCCGCCTTGTCGGCTTCGCTGTAAGCCGCGTTTTCGATGGGCATGACCCACTGCGCAGTACGCTGGAAAAGATCGAAGTGGGCGACCTTGCCCACCAGCGCGGAAGTAACCTGGATGGCGGTCGATCCGGTTCCGATCACACCAACACGCTTACCTTCCAGCGCTACGCTGTGGTCCCAGCGGGCGGTATGGAAACAGGCACCGGCAAAACTATCCAGCCCCGGGATGTCAGCAACCTGCGGGTGATGCAATACACCGGTCGCTGCGATCACGACATCGGCGACGTCTTCACGGCCGCTCGAGGTACGTAGACGCCAACGACCGTCACGAAAAATGCACTCCGGGATCTCTTCGTTAAAACGTACTTTGTCTGTCACCCCATACTTACGCGCAACGTTTTCGAAGTAAGCGTGGATCTCAGGGCCCGGGGCAAACGTCTGGCTCCACTGCGCGTTCGGTTCGAAGGAATAGGTATAACCGTGGGCAGGTACATCGCAGGCTACGCCGGGATAGGTGTTCTCGCGCCAAGTGCCGCCGACGCGACTGCTCTTCTCATAAATTGCGTAGTCGCAATAACCCGCTTCGTCCAACTTGATGGCGGTGAGGATGCCGGCCATGCCAGCGCCGATGATGACGATGCGTGGATCGCGTGTTTTAGCTTGCGCGTTGCTCATTGTTCAGGTCTCCCGCGCGCCAGGCTCACGGTTTCGCAAAGCGCGCACAATCAATTTACTTGTGGATATCAAGGTCGCGCCTTTAACTGCTCAAGCGGCGGCAGGCACGGTAGCGTAGCGACCTATGCTAACAAATCGCGCTGCACGACAGCAGGCCAAGGCCATCGTGGATTTCACCTAGCCCATGAGTGTAACTGGAGCTGAAATTTGCCTATCCTGAGCGCGCGCGGTGGGAACCACAGTCAATCAA
>JAYUQF010000517.1:0-7502 GCA_043756885.1 Pseudomonadota bacterium | reverse complement strand
GACAGTCAACGGTACGCCGCGCAATTCTGACGTGCACGGTCGTGCCATCGCGCTTGAAGGATTCACCGCCTTCCGTACAACCGGCGGCAATATTATTTCGAACGGTGATTTATCGGCCGGTTTGGGCAGCTGGTCTCGATACAATGCGACTCTGCCGTTAGCCACCCTCAGCCTGGCCAATTGCGGCGCCAGCAATTGTGTGCAGATAGTGGCCGGAGCACCCAAGAGTCTGCTTTCTTCTCACCAGTTCGCCGTCACTGAAAATCAGTTCTATCGTGTGAGTTTCGACGCCAGTACCGGCGTTGAAGGTGAACCGATAGTCGTTGTGCCGCGCAAGGGCGGCGGCACGTTGTTCGTCAACCAGAATGGCGACTCGGTACCCGACTACAGAGGCATTGGTGGGGGCAGCAGCGTCGTCACCTTTACGGGTAGTGTGGCAATGAAGCGCTATTCATATATCTTCAAGGCGACGGTTTCTGTGCCGTTCAACAGTAGTTTAGCGGCGCGCATGGATTTTGTTGAGATTCCGACCGCCCATACCCTGCGCGTGGATAATCTCGAAATGGTGCCCATCACAGCTATCGATGAAACGGCCCTCAAGACCGCCATCGTTTACAACGACAACCCTGCCGCAGCAGCCGACGTACCGTGCCCAGATGCGCAGACAGCCCCGGCCAACTGTTCCCGCTTCGTGAAATTGCTGGATAGATCACCTGTCAGCTTTCCTTATCACCTCAGTCCACTCGCTCACGAAATCCTCTACACCCGCGACCCGGACAAGGTGGACACTGACAACGACGGTATCGCAAATACCCAGGACCTTTGTGCCGGCACGGCGCAAACTCTCGCGGTCAATGCCGTCGGATGCGCGATTTTGCAGTAACAAGCGCGTGCTGAATTGACAGACGTCAGCACCATCAATGCCGGACTTTCGCCGGATTTATCCGGATAAACACACTGTGCCTCCACGGAGGCCATCCGTTAAGCCACTTTCGAGGCGATACTTCCCGCTGGTCCGCATCGTTCCAGTCAGGGTTGGCCACAACCTCGTCGTCATCGTCGCTGATGAGTTCTTCGATGAACCAGCGCGACGAAAGATAGGCGGGATTAAGCGCTTCCGTCCGGCTAGCCGAACGTTGGAGATGGGTCCAGCGAGGATAGGAAGCATAAACGCTGTTTATTCCGAAATTGAGGTTGACTATGCGACGCTTTGCTTGATATTCGAGTTAGATCGGTTGTTCCCAGTGGCGCCTGCCGGTTACTGCGTAAAATCGAGTACCCGTATACCGCCGAGAACCATATCGGTGCCTCCTCTGCTGGGGGTGAGCGTGACGACACGCGCACGCCGTCAAACGGCAGTGCCGTGCGGAAACCCGAGCGGCGGGAATTTCTCGATGGCCTTGGTTGGCGTCGGCATCATCTCGACTTCAATCCGGCGCGTGGCAAACAGCCAGCGTCCGTCCTGCTGGAGGAATTCGTCATAGTAGGTCCCGGTCGCGATGAAACCCTCGCCGCTTTGGATCCCAACGGCGCTCGCCAACAGGTAGGTCACGCCCATCGCCTGGGTGCCCCGTAGTTCGATGAGCGGCGACATGATCATGTGTTTCAGGTGCCTTACCGCTTATTTGAAGTGCGCCTCATAGTAGGCGTACCAGCTCTCAATCGCCGGCCGGCCGCGAACTTCGTAACGGCCATCGTAGAAGGGCCTCAGGATGGCTGTTTCGGCGAACAGCGCGGCCACTTCGGCGGGTGTACCGCGATCCACGCGATGGCAGTAGGCGGCGAGGAGTTGTTCGATTGCTGTAATGTCGTTGGACATCGCATGTGCCTCCATGGAGTGAACGCGAAAGTGACTGCGGTTGGATTCGGTGATCCCTGGTGGGCTGAATCATACGACCGGTTCGGCGTCCCGGTCTCTCTGCGCAGGCAGGCACATTCGTCGTGCGCACAGTGGCTGTATCGTCGCCGCCAGGGCCCAGCGATTGGGAGACATCCGGCACTGACAAGGCGGAGGATTGATGCAGTATCGCGCGGCGACAAAAGAACCTCTGAACAACTTCGGAGGTGCCTGCGGCGCCGGGACGTGCCGCCGCGAACGATGGCGTAGCCATTGTCCGCGTTAGGCCGGCGAGCACCACGCTGCTCGCCGGCCGCGCGCTGAAAGGTCCAGGATGGACACTTTCAGAGTTTCCTCACGCCGTGGCCGATTCCGCGCAAAGGCTGCGCGTGCCGGCAACCCTACGCAGGCCCACCTCCCGGATTTCGCATGTTTTACCCTGTCGCACGCTTTTCTGTAGGAAAACAGGACGGCACTGCGTTTTTTTCGGCGGTGGGCGGCCCACGGGAATCTCACTATACTCGTCGCAATTCAGCGAACGGGCGCGAGGCGGCGGCGATGGCTTGGCGAATCGGGGTTGATACCGGTGGTACATTCACTGACGTAGTCGCGGTCGATGAAGCGACCGGTAAGCGCCATGTGCGCAAGACCTCCTCCACCCCCGATGATCCCTCACGCGCGTTCACCCAAGGAATCCTCGAACTGCTCGGCGAGATCGGCGTTGCGACGGGCGATGTCAGCTTCATCAGCCACGGCACGACCGTGGCCACCAATGCAATCCTCGAATCGCGCTATGCGCGGCTCGGCCTCATTGTCACGCGCGGCTACCGGGAAATGCTCGAAGTGGGACGGCAGACGGTCCCGGGCGATTTCGGCGACATCACCTGGTGGCTGAAACCGCCGCGCGTGGTGCCGCTCGAATTCGTACGCGAGGCGGGGGGGCGTCTCAGTTTTAAAGGAGAGGAACATACACCGCTCGACGAGGACGCGATTCGCGCGATCGCGCGCGAGTTCAAATCCATGGGTCTGCACGCGATCGCGGTGTCGTTCCTGCACTCCTATCGAAACCCGGCACACGAGCGGCGCGCGCGCGATCTCGTCCTGGAAGTCCATCCGGAGTGTTTCGTGTCGGTGTCTTCGGACGTGATCCGCGAGTACCGGGAGTACGAACGCACGCTCAGCACCTGCCTCAACACCGGGCTTATGCCGCTCGTCACGAGTTATCTGAACAGCCTGCAGGAACGGCTCGCGAACGCGCACGTGGACGCACGTTTGTACGTGATGAAGTCGAGCGGCGGGATCATTCATGCATCCGAGATGGCGCCGCAACCAATTGCCGCGGTGCTGTCGGGACCTGCGGCCGGCATCGTGACCGCCTGCTACTACGGCAAGGCCGCGGGGCACCCGAATCTCATCACCATCGACATCGGGGGCACGTCCACCGACATCTGCCTGATCGATCAGGGCACGCCGCACATGCTGACCGAAGGTCGCATCGACATCTACAACATCAAGGCGCCGATGATCGACATGCACACCGTCGGTGCCGGGGGAGGCTCGATCGCGTGGCTGTCGGCCGGCCGGAGTTTGCGGGTCGGGCCGCAGAGCGCCGGTGCCGAGCCGGGACCGGTGTGCTATGGGCGCGGTGGCAGCGCGCCCACACTGACGGACGCGCACATCGTGCTGGGACGGGTTTCGCCGTACCTGCTCGGCGGCAGCATCAGGCTCGATGCGCTCGCCGCGCGCCGCGCAATCGAGCAGCACATCGCCAAGCCGCTCGGCATCAGCGTCGAAGACGCGGCGCTGGGGATCCTCGATCTCGCAACTAACAACATCGCGCAGGGTATCAACGTGGTGTCCGTGAAGCGGGGTCGGGACCCACGTGCCTACGCGTTGATGGCGTTTGGCGGGGCGGGCGGGCTGAATGCGTGCCTGGTGGCGGAGTCCCTCGGGATCCGCGTGATCGTGGTGCCGCCGTCGCCGGGCGTGACCTCCGCCGAAGGGCTGCTGTCGACCAATGTACGCTCGGATCGCGTCGTCACCGACGTGCAGCGCGAGGATGCGCTCGATCTGGTGCGGCTCATCCGCGAGTTCAATACGATCCATGCACAGGTCATCGACGATCTGGCCCGTGAGGGGTTCGGTGGCGTGCACACCGCGGTGACCGGCTTCGCCGACATGCGCTACGCGGGGCAGGCGTATGAGGTGCGGGTGCCGATGACGGTCCTCGACGCCATGCTCACGGAGTCCTCGGTGCGCAATGCGATCAAGGCGTTTCACCGAGCACATGACGATCGCTTCGGATACGAATACGAAGGCCGCCACCCGGTCGAGATCGTCAATATCGGTGCGACCGGCTTCGGGCTCTTCCCGCCGCTCGTCACGGCCGAGGAGCAGCGCGCTAACTGTTCGTGGAACGATGCGCGACGAGAAGTGCGCCGCGGCGTGTTCCGCGGCGTGGGCGAGGTGCAGCTGCCGGTTTACGAACGCTCGCTGGCCCCCATCGGCGATTCCATCGACGGCCCCTGCATCATCGAACAGTACGACGCGACCCTGGTGGTCGAATCCGGCTGGCGCGCGGTCCTGGACAAGGCCGGCCAAGTCATCCTCTCTCATCAGCATCCGGAGGCTTAACATATGGCCGACAGACCCACCGCCGCGCGACAGGGCGCGGCACCCACACTGTACGACGAAGCGCCTTACCTGACGGATGCCTATGCGCCACACCGCAAGTCATGCTTCGCGCGCGACGATGTGCACTGGCCGCGCATCAAGGCACTGAAGGATTCGATCGACAGCGTGACGCTCGATGTCCTCGAGTGGGCGCTCGAGGCGGCCATCGACGAAGGCGAAGCCGCGGTAGAACGCACGGCGGTCTCGACCATCGTGCGCGAACAGCATGACTACCGCGCGTCGCTGAACACTGTCGACTGTAATAGCGTCACCCGAGTGTCGTGGGCCGCGACGGCGGATCCGATTCGGAACTACTACACACTGGACGAAATTCACGAAGGCGATGTCTTTCTGTACAACGACATCCACGAGTCGAGCGGCACGATCGGACACCTGCCCGACTTCTGCGTCGTAATCCCCATTTTCTCCGACGGTCGACTGATCGGGTTCTCGCAGCTATTCGGACACTGCAACGATGTCGGCGGCAAGGTGGCGGGGAGCTGGCCGCTGACCGCGACGACGGTATTCGAAGAAGGCATCCAGGTACCGCCGATCAAATTCTATTCGCGCGGTGCGCGCAACGCGGACGCCTGGAAGATCATCCTGCGCAACAGCCGGTATCCTGACGATCTGCGCGGCGACATCGACGCCTTCGTCGGTGCCACCCGCATCATCCAGCGGCGGGTCGAGGAGCTCTGCCGGCGCTACGGCACCGACGTGGTGGAAGCCAGCTTCTACCGGATCATGGATCGCTGCGAGGAAATCGTCCGCGAGGAAGCGCTGCCACACATCCCGAATGGCGAATACATCGGTGAAGACTTCCTCGAAACCGATGGCATCGATCTGGAGCGACCGGTAAAGATCATGCTCACGGTCCGCAAGGATCCCGAGAAGATCATCGTGGATTTCGCCGGCACGGATCCGCAGGTGCCCGGCCCGGTGAACTGGGTGATGGATGGTAGACACTATTCGAAGTGGCTGGGCGGTTTTGTGAAGGCGCAGGTGCCGGGGATGATCGTCAACGAGGGCATGACGCGCGTCTTTAAGGCCTACCTGCCGCCACGCACCGTGCTGTCGGCCGAGTATCCCGCTGCGGGCGCTGATCGCATGGACTGCATGCTGCGGATGATCGGGGCCTATATGGCGGCGATGGCGAAAGCCACCGGCGGCCAGATGGTCGGCGATTCGCAGTGCATCCAGCTCTATGGATTTTTCGGCAAGGATCAGGACGGCAAGGATTTTCTCTATCGGGAGATTTTCGGCGCAGGGTCCGGCGGGCGCCCGTTTGCGGATGGCACCGATACCGTCGACCTCGTTCCCGATTCGAAGAACCTCCCGAGTGAATTCATCGAGCAACGTTTCCCCGTGATCGTGCATCGGGTCGGGATGTTCCCCGACTCGGGCGGGCCGGGTGCATTCCGCGGCGGCCTCGGTTATCTGAAGGATGTCGAGATCCTGGTCGACGGACACTTCCTCACAGTGTCGTACCGCACGATCTTCTCGTGCTTCGGCGTCAACGGCGGCATGGCCGGCCGGTCCGGCGGTGCACTGATCAACCCGGGAACGCCGCATGAGCAGCAGATCTTCTACAAGCGCGAAGCGATCCCGGTGAAAGCGGGCGACATCGTCCGCATTCTGACGCCAGGTGGCGGCGGTTGGGGGGATCCGCTCGCGCGGGTGCCGGAGATGGTGCGTCTCGATGTCCACCGGCGGTTGGTATCGCCGCAAAGCGCGCGGGACGACTATGGGGTGGTCCTGACGGAAGTTGCAGATCCTGGTCGGTGCTACGAAGTCGATGAGGCGGCGACGCGGGTACTGCGTGCCCAGCGGAAAGCCGAGCGACCGCCGCTCAAGATGATCAACCGCGGACCGCACGCGGAGAAGCTGATCCGCGCGGGACGCATCGCGGTGAGCGACTTCGACTACCCCGCACAGTTCGACGAGGCCGCCTACCTGGCTGCTGCCGCAGGCGGTTGAGCGCGATACGCCCCGTGGCCGTGATGCATATGCAGCGAAAGCTTGTCTTGATAACAGTGTCCCGACCGACGTCAATATCGTTGCGTATCGATCACATCGAAGGCGCGCGCGTAACCAATCAATCTTTTACGCCGTGCTATCAGATCGAACTATCGCCGCAACGTCCACTGCGCGTGGCGTCGGCGCCGTAACGCGCTTCTCCATCAGCGCGCATCGTCGTTTGAGTCCGCTATTCGCCTCGAATGCGCGCCACTGGATCCCCGCTCTCCCATTCGCCTCGTTACGATCGTCTAAGTCCGACAGGCTCCAGCACGCTTGTCACTGCGACGGGCGCTTGATACAACCGCTTAGCTTGCCATGCGTTTATTAACACGCGGTGCGAGCTCAGAGTTTTAACCGAGAGTGTGGGTTATGCGAGCTGCTGTATTTCATCGCGCCGAAGCGGCGCTGACTATCGACCAGATAGCCGACCCTGTTGTCGGCGCTACAGATCTGGTGATTGCGGTCAAGGTCTGCGGGATCTGCGGCTCGGATTTGCATATGGCCGATGTGCGTAGTCTGGAGGGCGGTATGCGGCCACTGCCAGCGGGCACGGTGATGGGCCATGAGTTCTGTGGCGAAGTGATGGAAGTCGGGCGGGAAGTGAGCAGCCAATGGAAAGCGGGTGATCGTGTTACCGCACTGCCCTTCATCGGTTGTGGCCATTGCCAAGCCTGTCTGGCCGGCATGGGACATCGCTGCGCGACTGTGCGCTATGCGGGCTTGGGCGATCTGCCCGGCGCTTACGCACAATTCATGCGCATAGGCGCGGCCGAAGCGTTACGCCTGCCACCCGGTGTTGACTGGCGCCTCGGTGCGCTGGTGGAGCCACTGGCGGTTGGTCTGCATGCCATCCACACCGCGCGTATCGCGCCGGGCGAGCGGGTCTTGATCATGGGCGCGGGGCCGATCGGTCTGGCCTGCGCAATGTGGGCACGACATTTTGGCGCCCAGCATGTGGTGGTCTCGGACAAAG
>JAYUQF010000516.1:0-2818 GCA_043756885.1 Pseudomonadota bacterium | reverse complement strand
GATGGCACCCGCAAATGGCTGATGCGGGTTGGTAACGGGAATTCGATCGAAACGGTTTACATTCCTGAGGGTGAACGCGGCACGTTATGCGTTTCTTCGCAGGTTGGCTGTCCCCTCGATTGCGCTTTCTGTGCGACAGCCAGGCAGGGCTTCAGCCGTAACTTGAGCATTGCGGAAATCATTGGTCAGGTGTGGCAGGCCGCGCGGGCTCTGGGGCAGACGCCGAAAGTCGGCCGCCACATTACCAACGTCGTGATGATGGGCATGGGCGAGCCGCTCCTTAATTTTGACAACGTCGTGCCGGCCATGCGTCTGATGTTGGACGATAACGCCTACAATCTCGCACGCAAACGCGTGACCTTGAGTACGGCCGGTATTGTGCCGGGCATCGACAAGCTTGCTGCTCAGTGTCCGGTGAGTCTGGCAGTGTCCTTGCACGCGACCAACGACGAACTGCGCGATCGTCTAGTGCCGATCAATCGCAGCTACCCGATTGCCGAGTTGATGGCGGCGTGTAAACGCTACGCGTCAAACAATCCCCATGCGGAGATCACCTTCGAGTACGTGATGCTGAAAAGTGTCAACGACAGTGTCGCTGAAGCCCGCGCCCTGATCCGCCTCCTGCAAGGTCTACCTGCCAAGGTCAATCTGATTCCCTTTAATCCGTTTGCCGATGCTGGTTTCGAGCGCTCCAGCGATGAGGCTATCAACGCTTTCCGCGACAAATTGTCGCGCTCAGGAATAGTGACCGTGACACGCAAAACACGCGGTGACGATATTGCGGCGGCGTGCGGCCAACTGGTGGGTGAAGTCCAGGCCCGCGCTCGTCGCCACCAGCGACCGTTAGCGCTCGAAGCCGGACTCATCGAGGAGATGATCTGATGTGTAAATGTGCACATGCCATGAGCGTTTTTCTCCTGAGTCTGAGCTTGCTCGCCTGTCAGTCGACGTCCACCGGGACAAAAGCACCGAGCGATCGTGCCAAGCTCGCGGAAATCAATACTGAACTCGGTGGCCAGTATCTCAGCAGCGGTGAGTACCAGATCGCGATGGATAAGCTCAACAAAGCCATCGAGCTTAATCCTCGCCACGTCGACGCCCACGCGACACTGGGCGTTTTGCACAGTGTTCTGGGGCAATATGAAAAAGCCGAGGCCAGCTTCAAGCAAGCGCTGCGAATCGAGCCCAATAATTCCGCCGCACTGAACAACTTCGGACAGTTTCTGTGCCAGCGCGGGCGCTACGAAGAAGGGCAGAAAACGATCATGAAGGCGGTTGAAAACCCACTGTATCGCAATCCAGAAAATGCCTATTACAACGTCGGCGTGTGCGCGCTCACGGGCGGCCAGCTTGATCAGGCAGACGCCAGTTTTCGCAAAGCGCTCGAAATCGAGCCGCGCTTGGCGCCAGCGCTGCTGCAGATGGCAGACTTGAGTCTGCAGCAGCAACATGCCCTGCAGGGGCGCGCATACTTGCAGCGCTTTACGGCTGTTGCCCAACCCAATGCGCGCTCGCTGTGGCTGGGAGTTCAAATCGAACGTCAACTTGGTGATCGCGACGCAGAAGCGAGCTTCGGATTGTTACTCGAGAAAAACTATCCCGACTCGCTGCAAGCGAAGCTGTTACTCGAATCGAGGCCGCAGTGATTGACCCCTCCTCAGCACCGTCCGAGCAGTCGTCGATAACGTTGCTGGACGGGGGTATTGGCACCACATTGCGGCAGGCGCGCGAACAGCGCAACCTGAGCGAAATTGATCTTGCGCGCAGTTTGCGCCTCGAACCGCGCATCATTCGTGCCCTGGAGAACGAGCGATTCGACGAACTTCCCGCACCGGCATTCACTCGCGGCTACTTGCGCGCGCTGGCCAAGGAGCTGGGCCTCGACGGCGGCAAGCTGCTTGCGCTGTTTGACGCTAAAGGCGAGCGTGAAGCACCCCAGCTGGCCGATTTCGAATCGCGCGCGCCACTGGAAATCACCAGCGACAGCCGCATCGTGCGCTACACCACTTTGGTGCTTGCACTCGCTATGTTGGTGATGGTCGCCCTGTGGTGGCGATCCCACCGCGACTCGTTTTCGATGCTTGAATATCTCACCACCAACAATCCTGCCGCTATTGAGCCCATTCCGCCGACCGAACCGCTGCCCTATCAATTTGATCAGGTAGCACACTCCGAAGATCCGTTTTTTCGCGCGCCCGATCTCGCCGCGCCATTGCCGGACGGTACCTCGGCCGAAACAGCCCTAGACGGCACACCAACAACGCTTCAGTCCGAGGTTGGTACTGCAGCTGACGTGGTTATCAATTCCAGCGCCGATGCCTGGGTTGAGGTGCTCGACGCCGGTGGCGCGCGCTTGTTTTACAACTTGGTCAGACCGGGTAACGAGGTGCGCATTACGGGCAAACGCCCCTATACGTTGGTGATCGGCAACGCGCCTGCGGTGCGTTTGTCGTTTGCTGGTAAAGCCATCGACCTTGCACCGTTGGCACACGAGGGGGTGGTAAAGACCACCTTGGGAAGTGTCGATGCGCCAGTTTCGGGGATCGGTCTGCAATGAATACGCATCTGCAGGCAGTTCGCGGTATGAACGATATCGTGCCGCCGATGAGTGCCGCCTGGCGGGAATTCGAAGCGACGGTGGCGGCCTTGCTGACGAGTTACGGTTACGGCGAGATCCGTATGCCTCTACTCGAACAATCCGCAGTCTTCAAGCGCTCCATCGGTGATGCCACGGATATCGTGCAGAAGGAGATGTACACCTTCGACGATCGTAATGGTGATAGCCTGACTTTGCGCCCAGAAGGCACCGCGGGTTGTG
>JAYUQF010000515.1:0-2819 GCA_043756885.1 Pseudomonadota bacterium | reverse complement strand
AGCGGCGCCGGCCAATGCACCGTCCATGAATAACTGCAGTTGTCCGCCGTTGACGGCTACTGCGACATGCAGCCACTGCGCGGCCACTACGGCCAAACTGCTGGTTACGGTCGCACCGCCGTAACTCGCTACGATGCGGTCACCAACCAGTTGTACGGTCAGACGCGCGCTGCCGTCGCTGCGCTCGATGAGCGTGCCCGCAGCGGCTGGCAACACGTCGAGCTTCATCCACCAACCCGCCGCCCAGCCTTTGTCAGGCAACAGGCGCAGCTGCGGTGCGTCGGTGATGGTCAACGCTTCGGTGCCCGCCAGCACCCCGCCCATACCCAGCAGCGCTAGCGGCGTAGGTGTCACGGCACCGGCGGTGGGTGCTGTCGCCTGCGCGCTACTGCTTGGTGTGGCGTAAGCCGTGCTGTCCACCAGCACGCCGGCCGGATCAGCAAAATGAAATACCGCTGCGGTATTAACCTCAAAGGTGCCACCCGCATCGTCACCCTTATTGGCCGCCGGGTTGCCAAAATACAGGTAGAACTTGTTCTCAGCGCTCTGGGCTTTGAGCAGCGGCAGCTTGACCCAGACCAGCGCTATTTGCGCCGCAGCGTCAAATTTTTCAACGTGATACTTAAGTGGAGTCGCATCGTCACCGGCAATAAAGCGGAAATCAGCACCGCCGTCCTTGACGTTTAGAAACTGCGGGAAGTTGCCACTATGCAGCCGCACCAGTACCGGCACGTCTTGCAGATCAGCCTTCACGTCCACACCGGCGGCGGTGGTATTGACCGTTAAAGCTTTGCGCTGTGTCCACTGCGGGTTCCACCAGGCCATGGCCGAGGTGCTGGAGCAGAAAACTGTCAAAGCGAGCAAAACAGAGCGTATCGACACAGGTACGTCGTCCAGTAGTTGGCCATCGGCCACGGGGTTAATGCACGGAAGTCTATGGCGATCATGTGACCGTCGAATGACAGATTGCTTACTTTTTGACGGCAAGCCCGCGTCAGTCCGGCGAACACCCCGGCGGCCGCCAGTGTTTTATTGATCGTTTAAAAATCTACGCCCACGCTGAAATGAACCCGATGGTCACCACTGTTGGTGCGCTCGCCGGCACGTAACGGATAAGCCCACATCAGCATTGCCTGCATATGCTGCGCGGCCTCGGCGCGCATGCCTACGCCGGTACTCCACAACATGCCGGCCTTTTTGGAACCCGCTAAGGGCGACCAGATGGTGATGCGGGCCGCGTCGGTAAAAGCCAGCAACTGCAGATTGCGCAATTGACTGGGATAAATACGCGCGAAGTTTGGCGAGCGCATCTCCAAGGTCGCGGCCACCGCGTTATCGCCGAGGCGCTCGGCTTCCATATAACCTCGCACATCATCGATACCACCGACAGTGAACTGTTCGTTGGCGATCAGAGGCCCACCGGCCACCTGACCCATCAAGCGGCTGAACAGCGATGTACCGCCAGGCAAGGGCGAGAGGTTGTCGGCCGCAACATTCAGAAAGGCAAAATTGGGCCTGGACCTGAAACGCCGGCGCTCAAATTCTTTTTGGGTATTGCCCAAGCCATCAGTGCCAAACTCAAAAGCCACTTCGACGTGGCTTAACTGTTCGCGCCAGGCATAAGTGCCACTGTAGGTTGACGAAAACTTGAGATAAGAAATCGGTGTCACGATGACCCCGCCTTCACTGAAGCCGATCTGTTCGTCAAAATCTTTGTAGTCCGCGCCGAGCGACAGGCTATGAAAAACCCCATCCGAGGCCGGTAGCGGAATGATGTAACGCGCACCACTGATCACACCCGAGCCGATCACACCCAAGGTGCCGATGGTGGCAACACTGGTATTGGACTTGACGCTATACAGGGCCAACAGATGGTTTGAGTTTTCGAAGCGCCAAAGGTAATTGGCGGAAAACACTTCAACTTCGTCGGGCGCTTCGGGCGAGACCTGGTAAGCGACACCGATACTGTGTTCGCGCTGCCACAAGTTGTCGTAGTGAATAGCCGCGTTTAAACGTAGGCGGGTGGTATCGGCAACAAAACGATCGTTGAGTTCAACACTGCCGTGCAACGGCAGCTTGTCTTTGACCTTAAGTTCTACATCCAGCTTGCCTGGAGTGCGACTGGGTTTCAGCACAGGCGTAATGGTGCGATCACGCGACAACTGCGTCAGCGTCGCCAGTTCACGCTGTACCTGTGGCAGGTTCGGCACCTGACCGGCCGCGAGCGACGGTATCTTGCTCCTGATGCGACCCAGCGAAAAATAACGCGAGCCCGTGACTTGGATGCGCCCGACCTGGCTCTCGGTGACCGTGAGTTTGACCACGCCGTTCTGCGTATCCTGCTCCGGTATTTCCACCTGTACGCTGCCAAAGCCGCGCTCGTGGTACAGCGTTGTGAGTTGTTTCTGGGCCTTGTAAACGTCGTCTATGGTTTTGTTTTCGCCGAGGTGGCCGTACACCGCGCGCTCAACATCTTCGCCCGGCAGCAGGGTGTTGCCTTCAACCTGGAATTCCCAGATATCAAAGCGCGGCACCGGCTCAGCCGGCGCATCGGGTACAGCGGCGTGGCCCAGCATCGAACTCAACACCAGCAGCACGGCGCAGCAGGCTTTCAGCATGGTCAGTTTTGGCGCGGCTAAAGTCATCATTCACCAAAGCCAAGAAACTCAACCGTGACCATCGACACCATGGGCCTATCCAGACCGTTTGATGCCTGATCGTTATCCTGGAATGGATCTGAAGCTGCCCCCGTTGCTGCGTTACTCGCGGCGCCGGCGGCGTTGCTCGCACCGGCCAAGCCCACGGGCACACTCACTGAG
>JAYUQF010000514.1:0-7540 GCA_043756885.1 Pseudomonadota bacterium | reverse complement strand
GCCGCAGTGGTTTATCGGTGGTTTTGATCGGCCCAATATCCGCTATACGGTGCGCGCCCGCGCCAATGCGCGCACGCAGCTCGAAGCATTTCTTGCGCAGTTCCGTGGCCACGCCGGTATCGTCTATTGTATGACGCGGCGTAAGGTCGAAGAAACAGCCGAGGCTTTGTGTGCCGCAGGCTTCAACGCTTTGCCCTATCACGCCGGACTTGAGCAGCGTACGCGTGCTCAGAATCAGACACGTTTTTTGCGCGAAGACGGTTTGATCATGGTCGCGACCATCGCTTTTGGTATGGGCATAGATAAACCTGACGTACGCTTTGTCGCGCATATCGACTTGCCAAAAAGTGTTGAGTCTTACTACCAGGAAACTGGCCGTGCCGGCCGCGATGGCGAACCGGCTGAGGCCTGGATGGTTTATGGCTTGCAGGACGTGGTGCGGCTGCGTCAGATGGTTGACGAATCGCCATCCAATGAAGAACACAAGCGTGTTGAACGGCACAAGCTCGACGCCCTATTGGGCTGGTGCGAAGCCACGACCTGCCGGCGCCAACCCTTGCTGGAGTATTTTGGTGAGAACCACAGTGAGCCGTGTGGCAATTGTGATAATTGCCTGGAACCACCGGCTACGTGGAATGCAACCGAGGACGCGCAGAAGTTGCTCTCATGTGTGTATCGCACTGGTCAGCGTTTTGGTGCTGCCCATGTCATCGACGTGCTGCGTGGTGTCGACAACGACAAGGTTCGTCAACATCAACACGCAGCCCTCAGTACTTTTGGCATCGGCAGTGCGCACAGCGTGCAACACTGGCGCTCGGTATTGCGACAATTGATGGTGCGTGGTGTGCTGAGTGCCGACGTTGAACGCTATGGTGCACTCAAGCTCGAAGCGGACGCTCGTGCGCTGTTACGCGGCGAGACCCGTTTGTTTTTGCGCGAAGATATGGCGCTCGCGCGACCACCCAAACGCAAGAGCGCCAGTGTTGCAACCCCGCTCGCGGATATCGACCAAGCCCTATGGGAACGGCTGCGCACCTGTCGCAAACGCCTAGCGGACGAAGACGGTGTGCCGCCCTATGTGATCTTCCACGACCGTACCTTGCACGAAATGGCGATCCGTCGGCCCGCTACCTTGAGCGCGATGCTGAATATAACTGGCGTTGGCCAGGCCAAGCTTGAACGCTACGGTGCGCAGTTCCTCGCGGTGCTGAACGAAGATCCTTTGTAGTGCGAGGCATGGCGTAACTGCGGTGAGCCGCAGCTGCGCGTAAATATCTAGGGGCTGCGTGGCACCGCAGAGGGCGGCACGCTCCCATCCTGGGGCACTGAAACGGCCGATGCCGCGGCGGCGTCTGGCTGGTCCAGGTCTTCGCTGCTGGCCGGTGTGACGGCATTTTCGCGCGCTAATTTGCGCAGTGCACGGGCTTCGTCGCCGGAATGGGCAATGGCCAATTGCCAAACACCTGCGGCCCAATCGCGTTTCATACGCCGCGCGCCCTTGCGGCATAAAGACGTGATTTGCATGCCGGCCACGTGCAGATCGTTCATCTCCGCGGCCGCCACTTTGCTCAGGCGCGTGACAGCTTTTGCTTCGAGTTTGGCACCCTCTTCGAGCAGCAGTCGTTGTAAATCCAGCGGCAGGTTCCGCCAGGTGTCGAGATTGATGAGCAGCAGATGACTGACCACACCGAAGGTCGGGCGCAGCACATAACGATTGACCTCGTACCATTTAAAATTCACGGTGCCGAGCGTCGACCAGGCCACTCCATCGAGGGTTTTAGCCGCGAGTGCTTCGTGCACCGCGCCGATCGGCAACAACACCGGACGTGCACCCAAACCTTGCAACAATTGCTGATAAGTGGGTGCAGCGCGAATGCGCCGCCCGTCCAGCCTGCAACTTTGTGTGACCGGCTCGCGCAGAAAGATCTGATAACCCGATGCCGCCACCGGGATCGCCAGCAGTTTGAGGCCGTGTTTCTGATAGGCGCGATCGACTGCCTCCCACAGACCGCTACTGTGTAGGGTCTCGGGAGTGGTCTTGACGGCATCGAGCGCAATGCCGATACCGGTGGTCTCTAGATGAAAGCTGCCGTGGGTGAAGAGCAAGTCAAAAATGCCGAGTGAGACGGGCACTAGCTGTTCAAAAGCTGGAATGCTGTCGGGGCCGGTCAGAGTGAATGTCACTTCGCCAGCGGAGGCCTCGTCGATCTTGCGGGCAAAACGTTCCGCCATTTGGGTAACGCCGGGATAACTTTTATCCCAAGCCATCAATACGCGTAACTCGAGTGCATGCGCCGTGCCGGACCAAACGAGCAGGGTACATAACACAAGTGAGAGAAGGTGATGGGCCCATGTGTGGCCAGGCATGGTGTGCCGCAATATGTGATGGCTGGTAAACATGGCAAGGCATTATCGGGCACTGACTGTGTCGACGCGACCCTGCTCGTCAGGCGCACGCAGTGCTTGCGCTCGCTGCGTTTAACGAGCGATAGCGGTAGACGATGTCTACTGTGCAAACCTGGGCCGCAAAGATGTGCGCTTACAATAGCCGCTGCCAATTGTCAGGTGCGACGGTTAATGAAACTTGAAACCCTTTTGCCCTTGGGCAAGGTCGATCCCGGCCTGCGCGAACCTGGCACACCCTTCGACATCCATCGCATAGCCGACGACGCACGCTTGGTTGAGTCCCTGGGTTACGACAATCTGATGTTCGAGGAGACCAAATACGATCCCTATATCGTGATGGCACTGGCAGCGCAGGCCACCACCAGCCTCGGCATCGGCACCGCAGTGGCTATCGCCTTTCCACGTAGCCCGACCGTAACCGCAATGAGCGCGTGGACCTTGCAGAAGCTTGCACGAGGTCGGTTCACGCTCGGGCTGGGCACCCAGGTACGCGGCCATATTGAGCGGCGCTACGGCATGCAGTGGTCGGCCGCAGGGCCGTGGATGCGCGAATACGTGCAGGCGGTGCGTGCAGTGTGGTTGGGCTGGCAGCAGGGTCTGCAGCCGAATTTTTGCGGCCAGCATTACAAGATTAATTTGTCGGTGCCCTTGTTTGATCCTGGCCCACTGGAGCATCCCCATATTCCCATTCACCTGGCAGCGGTGAATGCCTATATGTGTCAGGTTGCGGGTGAGGTTGCCGATGGTATGCGGCCCCACCCCGTGTGTACCGCCCAATACATTCGCGACGTGATGTGGCCGGCCGTGCGGCGCGGCGCGGCGCGCAGCGGTCGCGACCTGACGGGTTTTGCAATCAGCATCAAACCCTTGGTCGCCACCGCGCCCGATAACACCACATTGGCCGCACGCATTCGCGACGTGCGTGCGCGGGTGGCTTTTTATGCTTCAACACCGGCTTATCGTGCTGCCTTCGACGCCCATGGCCTCGGCGCGTTGGCCGATGAACTGAAGCACTTGTCGCGCGCCCAGCGCTGGGAAGAAATGCCGCAATATATAACTGACGAAGTACTGAATATTTACGCCTGTGTGGGCACCTACGACAAAATTGCCGACCAGCTGGCGACTCGGTATGGCGGCTTGGTGAGCAATGTGGAGTTCAGCATTCCAGTGCGCACTGATGAAGACGCCCAAATATTGCGTGGCATGATCACACGCCTGCGTCAGGCCTGATGCGCTGGCCCAGATGGTCAGGTAAGGCCTGCTCTTACTTGACCACCCCTACGTGCCACGGATCGGCCACGATGTTCATGCCAACACGGTTGTCGCCAAGCCATCCATCTCGCAGCACAGGTCATCTGCCACAAAAAGTCGGGTTCGATGCCCGCTCTGGGGTTGCCAGGATAGGGCGCTGAACAGCTCACCGCCAAAATGATGTGATCTGGCACCCAGTAGGAAAAAAAAGCCCAGTCGTTCGGCGGGACGCGCGAGGAGCGCCGAGTCTGCGGTGATGTCGGGCAAGATCGAAAACCTACCTTCTTTCATCAAGACTGCCCCGGTTATCGTACTGCGGCGCCGCACGCCGCCGCTGTGCACCAGCGGCAAACTCGCGCTGAGCGCAATCCGCCAGACCGACGATAGTCGTTGAGGCAGACAGTCCAGCACCTGGCTTGGGTCGAAAAATACGCCTGGACAAGCTATGGTGCGCACAGTTGAGCGAGTTCTCGCCACAACAACTAGATTCCCGGGGAGTGATTATGAATTTCCGTCTGGCCCATTGGATCATGCAACGGCGCGGCATTGTCGGCATTGCCTTTATCCTCATCACTGCGGCTTTTGTGGCCGGCTTCCCACGGGTGCAAATCAAAACGGTATTTAACGACCTGCTGCCACGCGACGATCCGTTTGTAAAAATCTATTTTGCCCACCGGAATTTTGGCAACCCGCTGACCATGTCCATCGTGCTCAAGCGCAAAGACGGCGGCAACATCTATAACCCGGATACGCTAGCCAAAGTCTGGAAAATGACCCGCGATATTGATCTCGCGCCGGGCATCGACCACGACCAGATCATTTCCATTTCCACCGAAAAGCTGCGCTACGCCGAAGCCACCAGCAAGGGCGTCGACAGCATGCCGCTGATGGACGACCACGCGCCGGCCACCGCAGCAGAAATGCTGGAATTCAAGCGCCGCGTCGCGATCTCAGTGAACGCACAGGCATTTTTTATCTCACCCGACGAAACCGCCACGCTGATCAACGCCGGCTTCCTTGACACCATCGAATACGGAGAGTCTTTTGCCTACGCCCAAAAGATGGTCGAAGAAGCGCGCGACGCCAATCACGACGTTTATCTGATCGGCCAGCCGGTTCTGACCGGCTGGGTCTACAAACTGCAGAAGCAGACCTACGGCATTTTTGCGGTGACGGTCAGCGCCCTGATGATTGCGCTGGTGTTTTATATGCGCAATATCGCCGGCGTGGTCACGCCCATCGTGTGCGCCGCCGTGGCTGGCCTGTGGGGCTTTGGTTTTATCGGGTGGTTGGGTCGGCCGATTGAGCCTTTGTTAATGATCGTGCCGCTATTGTTGGTGGCGCGCTCATTCTCCCACTGTGTGCAGTACACCGAACGTTATTACGAAGTGCTCATGCATTTAAAGGATCGCGTCAAGGCTGCTGAGATCACCATGGGCATTATGATGGCGCCCTCAATTCTCGGTGTGTTGACCGATGTGTGCGGCATCGTTTTTATTGCCATCGCGCCGATCAAGACCATGATCAACCATGCGATCTTCTGCGGTATGTGGGCTTTGTGGATTATTCCAACCGGCATTTTTCTATGTTCTATTGTGCTGTCTTATTTGCCGGTGCCGCGCAATATGGACGCGATCATCGGTGGTAAAGACCGGGAGTCCGGTATCCATCTGTTACAGGACCGCCTGCTCACTCGCATTTCACGCCTGACCTTCGGCCGTCAGGCCAATTGGACAGCCTTGGTGGTGGTGCTGATCAGCATCTACGCGTTTTATCTGAATTCTCAGATCAAAATTGGTAATCCCGTCGAAGGCAGTAACCTGTTGTGGCACGACTCGGAATTTAATACCGGCGTGCGTGCGTTAAATGCAAATTTCCCCGGCGCTAATACCGTTGAAATCGTGCTGGAGGCCAAGGCCAGTGATAACGAACATCGGGTTGCGCACACCCCGGAAGTGGTCAAGGTTCAAACCCAGCTGCAAAATCTGCTGGAATCCGATCCCGTTTTGCCGCCGCGTGCGACCTTGGCTTTTTCCGACTACATCAGTCAGACCAACCGTCTTTTTTCCGGTGGCAACCCCAAGTGGTTACCACTCGATTTGACGGTGCCTGCGATCTCCGCGGCGGCGTTTGGCGCGCAGATGGGCAGCAACACGGTCAATTTTGGTCATGTCGCGGACTTCGAATTCCAGGATTCGACCGTGTCGCTCTGGTACAAGGACAACAAACAGGAGACGGTTGACGCCGCACTTGCCAGTGCGGCGCGGGCAGTGCAGACGGTCGGTGAAGATCACCCGGAATTTCGCGTACGCCTGGGTACGGGTGTGATCGCGCTCCAACAGGCCATGAATAATGTGGTGGAACGCTTCAATATTATTATCATCGTGATGGTTAATATTGCGGTAATGGTGCTCGCAACCTGGGCCTATCGCTCGGTAATGGCCGCTGTAATCCTGCTGGTGCCGGTTAACCTGTCAAACATTTACCTCATAGCTGCGATGCAATCCTTGGGCGTAGGCCTCGACGTCAATGCCGGTATTGTCGCGGTGATGGGTGTGGGTGTGGGTATTGATTACGGCATTTATCTTCTGTCGCGGATCTGCGAAGAGTATGCGGCCCATGGCCACGATGTTAAAAAAGCTATCCATGCCGCCATGACCACCACCGGCAAGGCCATCATGTTCACCGCCACCATCATGCTGATCGGTATCCTGCCGTGGTATTTCCTGTCGGATCTCAAATTCATGGCGGACATGGGCATCTTGCTGGTGGCGGTCATGCTGATCAACATGCTGTTGTCGCTGATAGTGCTGCCGTTGCTGGTGTGGTTCATTGAGCCGAAATTCATGAAGCGCACGGATTTGATGGTGAGCGAGAGTTTCGATCTGACGCAGTTTGCCGCCAAGGTCGATACGGTGTGAGGCACATTAAGGCGTGAGTTTAGTGGGCGGGTAAAAATACCTGCCGGCCCGGTGGTTTCGGTCCTGCGCCGGCAAGCGTGATGATCGAGGCCGATTGTCCCTTCTAAAAGGTGTGCTTCGATGACTAACAAGCTCGATGTCATGACGCTGATCGACCCGGAAGTTGCCGCTGCGCTGGCAGCGCTCGATATGCGTTTTGGTGAGTTGTCCGATGCCAGTCTGCGCGGTATTCGCGAACACCGCGACGCGGCGCCCATGCCGCCGCTGTCGGATGATGTAGAGCGGATTAATCATGCCGTGCCCGAGCGCCCGCCAGTCAGCGTACGGGTGCATCGCGAAAAAAACACCACTGGCTTGTTGCCCTGTATCTACTGGATGCACGGTGGTGGTCTGATCCTCGGTAGAAATATTGGCGACGACCCGCGTTTTGATCGCTGGTGTCCGCGCCTGGGCTGTGTGGGTGTGTCGGTGGAATACGCACTCGCGCCGGAATCAAAATATCCGGGGCCACTGGAAGATTGTTATGCAGGCCTGAAGTGGTTGTACGCCCATGCCGAAGAGCTTGGTGTGGACGCCGCACGCATCGGCATTGGTGGTGCCAGCGCAGGTGGCGGGCTGGCCGCTGCCTTGGCTTTGCTGGTGCGCGATCGGGGCGAAATGCCGATGGCTTTTCAGGCACTGCTGTATCCAATGATTGACGACCGTCAGATCACAGTATCCAGTAGCTGGAATGATCCGGTCTGGCCACCGCATTCCAATCGTTACGGCTGGGATAGCTACTTGGGCGATCTCAAAGGTGAAGACGTGCCCTGTTACGCCGCCGCTGCGCGTGCGACCGACCTGCGCGGACTGCCGCCAACGTATATCTCGGTGGGTGCGCTCGACGGTTTTGCCGACGAGGATATCAACTACGCCACGCGCTTACGTCACGCCGGCGTACCCGTTGAGTTGCATGTGTATCC
>JAYUQF010000513.1:0-2829 GCA_043756885.1 Pseudomonadota bacterium | reverse complement strand
ACGACTGCAATGCGCAGCCCTCAGGCCGCGCTCAGAATTCGATGGCTCGGGCTCGTTGAGCAGGCACGCAGCTCGGCCAGGCTGGCGCTGCGTTGCCGCGCCAACAATACACACAGGCCGTCGTCACCACGACCCACAGCGCGTAAACGTTGAGCAGTCACCCCACGCAATTTAACAAACAACAGGTCTTCTGCAGAACTCGGCTCGATGGTCACAAACAGCCCTCAATCGTGTGTTCCAGCTTGCGCACAAGCGGGAACTGCCCAAACCAGACAGGGCTAGCGGCACTACACCAGCGGTACTTTATGCGCCCATCCTGCGGCTTGTGCCAAGTAGTCGATCATTTGCTCGCTGCGATAACGTCGCCGATCCTGCGGCCGCTGCGGGCTGGGTAACCCTACAGGTAGTTAAACAGACTCAGGCCCTGCACTTTGACAAATGCCTGCTGTGACGCTTCCAAGGCCGTGCTGTCCTGGGTCAACTGGGTAATAGCCTTGGCCAGGTCAACATCTTCGAGCTTTGAACGCAAGGTCTCGAGATTGAGAGTGAGCTGCTCGTTAATCTCGTGCTGTGCGCTGACATTGTTCAGGCGCGCTCCGGTGGTCGAGCGTAGCTCGCCGACCTTTTCCAGCGCTCGATCGAGGGCTTCAATGGAGCGATCGATATCAAAACCGAAGTTCGCCTGCTCGGCAGCATTGCTGTAACCCGTCTCAAGCGTTGCAGCGATCATACCGAGGGTCTGAAACATCGACTGATTGCGACTCGGCTTGGCCGTGAACTGGTCACCACTATTGGGCACACCAAAGATTGTGAGCTCCGATCCGTTGAAGCGTATCGCCGCGCCATCGACATAGGTTTGCGCGGTCGCGACGTTAGTCCCAAGGGTATCGTTGATAATGTCGTAGGTGGTTGCGCTGGTGAAATTAATGCGGAAGTCGTGAGCAAGAAAGCTGGTGCCATCGAGCAGCGTATTGTCACTAATCTGCCCCGTGCCCGTATTGCCCGCCACGCGTCCCGCGACAAAGGTGGCGTTGCCACTACGCACTGCGAATAACGCATCGTGGCCGGTAAAACTTTCGGCGATGGTGCGGGTTTCGGATAACTGCAGTTCACGCACGGTTTGATCGCCGTTGTAACTGACGTTACCGGCCGAATCAGCGGTGAACGGCCGTGAGCCGACCATCGCACCCGCAAAAATGTATTCGCCCGAGGCATTGCGGGTATTGCCGAGATCAAGCAGCACTTGCATCTGCTCGCGTACCTCTTTTGCGATCGCATCCCGGTCGGAGTTGTCCAACGCTTCACTGCGCCCCTGCAGCAGCAAATCGTGCACACGTTGCAGCATGTTGCTGACACCGCCCAGCACATCGTCAACCTGGGTCAAGCGCGATTCGGCCTGCACACCATTGCGATCGTGCTGGGTGGCAGCGGCGGTGCGATTGTTTATCGTCATGATTTCGGTCGCTGCGACCGGGTCATCCCCTGGCCGCGTAATGCGTTTACCACCAGAAATCTGATTGGTTGAATCCCGTGTTCGACTCTGCAGATCAAGGATGCGATTGAGCGACTGGCTGTAAAGTTGATTGGTGGTGACGCGCATGATGTTTATCCTCGGGTGGCGTCGATGATGGCCTGAAAAGCCTTGTCGGCGGTCTTGATGACCTGGGCCGCGGCCTGAAATGCCTGTTGAAAGCGCAACAAGTTGGCAGCCTCTTCTTCCAGATTGACACCCGACAGCGCATCACGCGCGGCAGCCGCATTTTCGGTCAGTGAGCCCAGCGCCTGACTGCTGACACGGGCCTGCGACGCGGCCGCGCCCACTTGCCCGGTGAGTACGGCGTAGGCTTCTTCAAAACTGGCCGTGCCACCCTCCAATATCGGCTTGTCTTGCAACTTGCTCAAGGCCAGGCCATTGGTGTTGTCACCACTGCCGCCGGCATTGCTCTGCACTTGGAAGTTGTCGCCCGCCACCGGCGCGCCTGTGATCTGCATGCGCCAGCCGTTCAGATCAATGTTCCCTCCACTGGTAAACGCGATACTCGCGCCAACACCATTGAGCTTGTACGTGCTCGGCGGATCGTCAAATACCACGGTCGTGGCCGTCAGCAAGGCGGGATTGGTCTCATCGAGAATCTCGGCGCGGGAAATGGCGGCATCACTGAGATTGTTTTGCGCGCGTGCGGTGCGTACCGGCCCCGCCAGGGCCAGGGTCGCTGGATCGGTCGTGAGCAACTTCATGGCCCTGGGCACGGCCTTGGTCGGTTGAATCAAAAAAGTATCGCCGGCAACCGGTGCCGTGCCGAGCGTAATGACCATCCCGTCCACCGCAAAAGGGCCGGCGCCACTTAAGGTCTGGTTAACACCATCGACCAGACGACTCAAGGTGTAATTGGGGCCATCAAAGGTCAGCCGATAGTCCGAGTTGGTCAAACCACCGATATTGTTGGTATCAAATGTCGCCGTTATAGAGCCGGTATTGGTCGCTGGCGAATTAACCACCGGCGGCGGAATACTGAACATGTCGGTGCCCAGCACGCCGCGCAAATCCATACCCTTACGATGCTGGGCATTCATGCTCATAGCGAACGTTGCGGCCAGGCGCCCGATAGAGCTGCGGGCCGGCTCCAGTGTCTGGTCACGAAAGGCAACCAGCGCGCCCAATTCACCACCGCTGATGGAGCTGGTGATCTGGGTCTGGGCATTGCCAACCTTGAAGGCAATCTCGGTGCGGGAGGCATCGAGCAGATTGCCGGCCGTCTGCAAAGACTCCGAGTTGCCGCCGGTGACGACCAACTGTCCATCACCGATCAGCACATTAACCATGCCGTC
>JAYUQF010000512.1:0-21815 GCA_043756885.1 Pseudomonadota bacterium | reverse complement strand
GCGACAAGACAGCCCTGGAACACCGCCTGGAGCGGTCCACCGATTTGAATTGGTGGGACATCACTATTAATCCTAAAATGGTACTTTTGTAATTTCTTTATCCCTAAGTTGCAGTATCGGGGTATAGGAACCATAAACGCTGTTTATTTCGAAATCGAGGTTGAAAATGCGACGCTTTGCGCTGACGCGAAAGGACGAATGGCGTCGTTGACAGCCGCTGCTGTCAGGTTTGCAACGGAATTTCGGTAGCTAATGGGGTCAGCGACGTGGATCGACCAGGTTGTCTGAGGAGTGTGGCAGGTTCTAGGGTCCGCTGGCGTGAGCGACACCGAACCGGGTGTCAGGCCAGCCTCGCGTCCCTGCGTTAGAGAAGGGTCTGCTGTCAGCCTGGTTCCTTCAGGCCCAGCAACTCTTGTTGCGGCGACGCGCGGGCGCAGGGTCTGAACGCTGGCGTCGCGGCCTCGGCCCGCCGCGCGAGATGAACGAGGATTGTCTTGATCACCGCCGGATCTTCGATGCTCGCGACGACCTTGACGGCACCACCACAGTGCTCGCAGGTAAAGATGTCGATCTTGAACACGCGCTTCAATCGTTGCGCCCAGGTCATCGAGACGTGGCGCGCGGGCGCTGGCTCGTCGGCGGTCTGTGTCTTACGACGGTCACGTTTGGCCGGCGTCACTTGTTCACGTAGCCGATTGTTCGACGCGAATACGCCGTGGTAGCGCGTAAGGTTGACTCGTGGCGTAGACACTAATGCGTCCAACTTCCAGAAGAAACTCAGCAACGGCGATTGCGGGCAGATCGATTCACTGGTTTAGGGCACCGTCAGTCGCTACAACGAAGCCTTCGGCTCACTCAGCACCCCGGAAAGCGAGGCACAGGGCGAAGCGTTCAAAGCCAGTATCCGCGCGTTCTTGCGCCTGTAAGAATTCGTCACCCAGCTCGCCCGCTTCGTGGACGTGCACTTGGAAAAGTTCTTCGTATTCGCACCCGAGAACCCGTTATGCCCCTCAGATAACCTGGTCGATCCACGCCGCTGACCCCATTGGCTACCGAAATTTCGTTGCAAACCTGGCAGCAGCCGCTGTCGACCACGCCATTCGTCCCTGCGCGTCAGCGCAAAGCGTCGCATTTTTAACCTCGAGTTCAAAATAAACAGCGTTTATGCTTCCAATTCCCTTGTTTCCGCTGGGCGACCGACTATCCCCATCCCGACCACCCCTATACCTGGGTCGACGATTTGACCCGTTACGTGCGGGTACTCACACCCAGCACCCGTGCCAAGGTCCTGGGCGAGAACGTGAAGCTGATCTATCGGCTGGAGGAAGGCGGTGCGTCGCGGCGTGGGCGGCTGGAATTAAATATCGTGTCCCCTCAATTCAGCATGTTCCCTTATTTCATCGCCTGTTTCAATCTTCCACGATACGGCTGTGGCGATGCGTATCTCGCATCAATTCGCGCATGCCGCTCACGAAGGACTGGTCGAGCACGATTACGCCACCGGCACCGGCCTGCAGCTCCATCACGACACAAGCCACATCATGCCCTTTTGCACGCAGGATGCGCGCACAGGCCTCGAGATTGTTCTGCGGCAGGATGACGACGTTGTCCTGCACATGGCGGGGAATGCCGGCACTGTTCGGCACCGCCAGGGGCTGGCTCGCCGGCCCCGGCAACAACTCGGGGAAAGGGTGCATGGACATCATGTAGTCGTCTGCCACGCCGTGATAGCCGCCCTCCATCTTGGCGATACGATTGCGACCGGTGTTGGCGCGCGCAATGCGCAGCGCAGCGATACCCGCCTCACTCGCCGAGCAGGTGAAGATCACGCGCTCGACGGACGGCAAGCGTTCGCATAACAGGCGCGCAAGGTCACCCCCGTGCAGCATCGGATTGCCAAAAGAAAAACCATGCGTCATCGCGGCGCTGAGCACGGCGTTGATGACTGGATGATTGTGGCCGCAGATACTGGCGCTGAAGTTGTTATGAAAATCGAGCAGGCGCGGCCCGTCGATAGTTTCAATGTGGGCGCCACTGCCACCTGCGACGTACAGCGAATGGGGGCCGAAGGTCAGTGGATGGCGGCTATAATCGCCCGGAATATGCCGCGCCAATTGTTGGCGTCTGGCCAGCGAGGTGGCAAAGGTCTGCTCGAATTGCGCGTTGACCTCGGTAAGAGTGAGCGTGGCCATGCCGCCCCCAACGGATATAGTGATGGGTGACAGCATAGGGGCGCGCCGCAACGCCTGTCATTGCCTCGTGGCGGATCACGGGTTAACTGTGTTCCATACCCGGATAAGCCCTGCGCGGAATAGACATTCGGCAAGAAACGACCGAAGTGCGGGTTTTCTGCGTCTCGGCCCCGCATCGCCGGATCTGCTGCCATCACCTTGGCAGCGCCACCACAGTTTGCGCAGCGCGCTCCCCACTACGGACTCAACTAGCGGGGACGGTGCGTCCCATTGCCCAGTTGCGCAAAGCGGCAACCTGCTCTGCCATGACTCTCGCCAGCGGTTGAGTGCCGGCCACTTGTGCCAGCAGCAAGGTGTTGTCGACCACCACCTCGCGCGCCTGGGCGGCGTAACGCGCCGACACCACGGCCTGCTCAATTTCGGCGCCGGAAAAACCATCGCAGTGCGCCGCCAGCAGGTCGAGATCGAAGTCCCCGGGTTTGAGACCGCGCCGCTTAAGGTGAATGGCAAAAATATCGCGACGCGCCGCTTTGTCCGGCAGGTCAACAAAAAAGATTTCGTCCATGCGACCTTTACGCATGAGTTCGGGCGGCAGATCGGCGATGTTATTGGCGGTTGCGACGATGAATACCGCCTTGTCGTTTTCAGCCATCCAGGTCAGTAAGGTGCCGAGCACACGCTTGGACGTGCCGTTGTCGTTGTCGCCGGTGGCGATGCCTTTTTCAATTTCATCACACCACAATACACACGGTGCCATCACCGCAGCGGTGGCCAGGGCCTGACGGATATTGCGCTCGGTCTCACCAAAAAATTTGTTATACAGCACCACTAGCGTCCCAACGTTGGTCGGTTATCCGCTAGCAACCAATTGAAACAGAAAAGATAAATCATGCTTCGGTCTGGTCTCGATTTGAACTCTGCCGCTGACTTTTGCCACCCTGTGAGGAACTCACTCGCAGGGGGCGTCGATGATCATAGGCAAGCTGGTATTCGCGCAGATCATGGAACATCTGCCACTGACAACGTTTCGTCGCTGCGTAGCCCGTTACGGGGGCGAGCACAAAGTCAAAACGTTTTCTTGCCTCGATCAGTATCTCTGCATGGCCTTCGCGCAGCTTACCTATCGCGAAAGTCTCCGCGACATCGAAGCCTGCCTGGGAGCGCAACAGAGCAAGCTCTACCACATGGGGATCCGCAGCAGCGTAGCCCGCAACACGTTGGCCAACGCAAACGCGGTACGCGATTGGCGCGTCTACGCCGACTTGGCACAGTCACTCATTGGGGTCGCCCGCCGTCTTTATGCCGAAGAACCGTTTGGGGTCGACCTGAAAGAGACGGTCTACGCGCTCGACGCCAGCACCATCGACCTGTGCCTGTCGGTGTTTCCTTGGGCCCCATTCCGCTCGACCAAGGCGGCAGTCAAACTGCACACACTGTTAGACCTGCGTGGCAATATCCCTACGTTCCTGCATATCAGCGACGGCAAACTGCACGACGTCAATGTCCTCGACCTGTTGCTGTCCGAGCCAGGCGCGTTCTACATCATGGACCGCGGCTATATCGACTTCGAGCGGCTGCATCGCCTGCACGACGCCGGCAGCTTTTTTGTCACCCGCGCCAAATCCAATCTCAAAGTCCAGCGTCGTTATTCGCATCCGGTCGACCGCAGTACGGGCTTGATTTGCGATCAAACCATCGTGCTCACTGGGTTTTACTCGCGCCAAGACTTCGACACGCCACTGCGCCGCATCAAGTTCAAAGACCCCACTACCGGGCAACGGCTGGTATTCCTGACCAACAACTTCGCGCTGCCGGCAATCACCATCGCCGATCTCTATCGCTGCCGATGGCAAGTTGAACTGTTTTTCAAATGGATCAAGCAGCATCTACGGATCAAAGTCTTCTTCGGCACCTCGGAGAACGCAGTCAAGATTCAAATCTGGATCGCGATCTCGGTTTACGTACTCGTCGCTATCGTCAGAAAGCGCCTCAATCTTTCAGCCAGCCTGTACGAAATGCTACAGATCTTGAGTTTGACGATGTTCGAGCGAATGCCGTTGATTCAGCTACTTACCAAATCAAACGATGGCGAAAATGGGCGGGACTCAGCCAACCAACTGAATCTCTTCGATTAACGTTGGGACACTAGTGATACTGCACACCAAAATCAAGGCGTAACAAGGGCACGTTCCACGCGCCGGCGACGGCTTTGGCCGCCAGACTTTTGCCGCCGCCCTGCACACCGAGCAACATGAGGCCACGCGGCCGATCGAGTGCCTGGCTGTGCAAAAAAGCCTTCTGGCGTTCGCCCAGCCAATCTTTCAAGCGTTGCAGGCCACCGATGTCATTCAATCGGGCGGTATCAAATTCAAACGACAGTAAACCGTCACCACCCAGCAGGGCGTAACGCGCGGCCGATACGGCCTCGACATCGCTGCTGGTGATGGCACCGTCATCACGAATGGCGTTACGCACCAGGCGTCGCGCGTCGGTGCGGGTCAGGCCACCAAGATGATTGATCAGGGCCGTGACCGCGTTTTTGTCGGCTTGGACCTTGGTTTTTTCACCGCGCATGGCCCACAACTCGGCTTCTTCGGCCACCAGCCGTCCCAGTTCGATGGTGCTGGGCAAGGCCATCTCAAAAGCCACGGCAAACGATTTCAATTCATCGGGCAGCGTCAAGGCATGGCTGATAAAAATGAGTTTCTGATGACGGACTTCGTAGTCCTGGGCGATTTCTTTGATCAGGCGCACGTGCAGCGGCTCGTCGAAAAAAGGATGAAAGTCGAGCATCAAAACCAGCCCTGCCTGACGAGAGCCGCGAATGGCACGCAGCGCGGTCTGTGGAACGCGTGAACCTTTGTCTTGCGCAACGGGTGCCGTGTCATCAACCAAGCGCTGTTGCTCAGCGCTGAAAAAATCAGCACCCGAGATGGACGTCAGGCCTTCGGTGACAGTCCAGCGCGACAGCGCAACATTGAGACCTGTGGCCAGAGTGCGCAGCAACTCGATCGCCCGCAGCTCCTCATAGGTCTCAACGGTGATCAAAGGAAAGCCGCCCGCAATCAACAGGCGCAGGTCGTCTCTAGCGGTCATGGTGCTCGTCGTCCGGGCTGGCGTCTTAGCGCCTTAGCGGCCGGCAGTGCGCTAAAGCTTATGGCCGAGTCGTTATTTGCCTTTGGTTCGATAGTCGCCGAAGTCCTGATCACGTTTGCTCAGGGCCGCCGTCAGATCGGCGCGCAATTCCTGCATATGGGCCTGGGTAGACTGGGTCATCATGCCCATTTGTTGCAGCTCGGTGCCGGCCCGAATGCCGGCGCGCAGGCCCATTGCTTCCATCTGTCGGTGCACGGCGCGTTTATTGATCTGCTGAATGTCGGCCGGCACCCGCGCCACGCGCTCGGCGATTGTTAACACCGCGTCTTCGAGTTCGGCCGCTGGAAAGGCACGATTGGCAAAGCCGCATTCAACCGCTTCGATGCCGGTGATGGAATCACCGGTCAGCATCATTTCCATGGCGCGACGCATGCCGAGAATCCAGGGATAAAACTGATTATCGGGTGGGCTCATGGAGCGCACTACGGGGTAGCCGATCTGCGCATCTTCAGCGACGTAGACCAGATCACATCCAGTCGCGAGCTCAGTACCACCGGCCAGGCAATAACCATGCACCTGGCCGATTACCGGCGTCGCCAAGTCCCACATACGGAAACAGCCTTCGACCACATGCCGTGGCCAGTTGCCCAGCCCACCGGCGGTATGCCAGGGCTGACCTTCGGTTACATTGGTTTTCAGATCGTAACCCGCGCAGAAGCTTGAGCCAGCGCCACGAATAACGATCACCGCCACGCTCTCGTCACGATCGGCTGCTTCGAGCGCGTCAAATAACTCGGTGCGCAGCGCGTTGGATAGCGGGTTGCGCTTCGCGGGGCGATTGAGCGTAATGCGGCGAACTTTGGCACGCGGGTTGTCAGCGATGATGAGTTCGTAGTCCATGGAAGATCCCTCAAGGTAAAATTTAACTCAGCCGCGACCCGCACCAAGATCCGCTAGCGGATGGGTATAGGCCGACCACGGGCTGGAAAAAAAACGGTCTATCGATTTGTCGCTGACGTCCGCGCAGTGTGCCGGTGTCCAGTGTGGTTGTTTGTCTTTATCGATCAAAAGTGCGCGTATGCCCTCGGCCAGGTCCGGCTGCGCAGCACAAACCAGAGAGGCCACCAGTTCGGCGCGAAATACTTCGGCCAGTGAAGCCAGCTTCAAGCGCCGTTGCAGCGCAACGGACAATACCGCCGTGGTCGGTGAGCCGGCAGCGAGCGTCGCCGCCGCGCGTTTTAACCACTCGTCTTCGGTCACCAAGCTCGTAATGGCTTGCACAATGTCCTGCGCTGCATCGTGTTTACACAGGTCGTTAATGAGATCGAGCTGGCTGCGCAGTGGGCCTGGCGTGGTCTGGGGCTCGGCAAACGCCTGCAACAGTGTGGACAGCGCGCGGCGATTTTGCGCAGCGTCGGCTTGCCAGGCATGTTTGATCAGCATCTCCATCACCTGCGCCTTGCGCGCGTGCTGTACCTGGTAATCAGCAAGGCCGGCAAAAATCGCATCGCTGGCACCAAGCTGTGCGGCGGTCAGCGCCAGGAACAGGCCGGTGCGGCCCGGTGCGCGCGCGAGGAACCAGCTACCGGCGACATCGGCGTACAAACCGATATTGATCTCGGGCATGGCAATACGCACCTGTTCGGTGACAACACGGTGGCTGGCGCCCACCATCAAACCCATGCCGCCACCCATCACCACACCATGGCCCCAGCACAACACGGGTTTGGGATAGGTATGAATGAGATAGTCGAGGCGGTATTCGCGCGAAAAAAAATCCAGCGCGTACTGGTTAGCTGTAATGTCCGTGCGTTGTGGTGAAGCGTGGTGGGCGAGACAGGCGGCGTGCAACTTAAGCAGATCAGCCCCTGCGCAAAAAGCGCGCTCTCCCGCACCTTCCAACATGACTATCGCGATAGTCGGGTCGGCAGCCCAGGCTGACAGGCGCTCGCTGAGTAAATCGATCATGTCCAGCGTAAGGGAGTTGAGCGACTTCTCGGCATTCAGAAGCGCCACACCAATGCGCTGACCACCACCGGTGGGGATTTCTTCGAAGATTACGGCGTTAGTAACGGATGCTGACACGGTCGGGTCCTTGCAAATAGTCGGGTCGTAATAATGTGTGTGGTTTTGTTTATAACAAAGCAATGATGCGCACCGGCGAGCCGGTCGCGCCGCGGAACTTGGTCGGCAGGGTTACGCAAGCGCGTCCATCTGCCCTCGCTGTTTTATCTGCTGCGTGACGGCGCGCTAGTTGCAGTTCACCTAAGTGTGTCCGAAAGGGCATTAGTTAAAGCTGGCCCGGCGGATTTAGCAGCTGGTTTTGTTGCACCTCCAATTGGCGCTTGAGGTCGAGACTCTCCCGGTACGCGGCCAGCGCTTCGTCCTGGCGGCCGCTGTCATGCGCGACATTGCCAACCTTGTCGAGACTCACCGACAAGTCACGCAAGACCTGGGGCGTGTCGCCCAACGCGGCACGCAACTGACGTGCGAGGTCGAGACTCTCCCGGTAGGCAGTTGATGCTGATACGAGACGGCCTTGCTCAAGTTCAGATGCGCCGATGTCATCCAAACTGATGGACAATCTGCGTAGCTCGGCGGGCGCCACCTGCGTGTAATCAGGCGCTTCCACAGGCAATAACGCGATGTATTCGCGTACGCTCCACAAGTCGGGCGCCCAAGTGACAACCTCGGAGGCCATCGCAAGTGGTAGTTGCAGAAATAGTGCTCTAGGGCAGGTTTTTTCAAGGCCGCTACGGCGTTGGTTGAGTGCGCTCAGGGTTTTACGCCGCGCCAACTCCCAAGCAGAATTTCCTGGGCCAGCGGTGAGCTCGATCCAAATCGGCGCCTGCTGGTCTAGGAAAGGCTTAAATTGGACTGTCGAGGGAAACACCGCCGCCAGCACCTCTTCAACGGCATTCTCTGCTCGCTCGGGACGCAGCCATTGCAGCAGCCATGTGCGCGAGCTGACGAAATCGTTTAGTCGCTGCCGCAGACGGGCTGATACGCGACTGTCATCACCAAAAACCAGATAAAAAGCGAAACCCTGTCGCCATTCGAGCAGCAGCTTTATCTCCGACCAGACGGTTTCGAACTGCCGCTGCTGTCCCGCTTCAGACATTGGCCCGGACGAGCTGCGGTACCTGGTACCACACGCTGCCGTTTTGGTAGTCGAGTACCAGTGAATGGTCAAAAAGCCGGATGATCGATGGCAGATCGGTGGTCAGATCTTCAATGTAAGTTGCCGGATTTTCCCCGTCGTTCATGAAGCGGGTTAACCATAACCTGTCCTTGGCGTTCAGCCACTGCAAGGGTTGGGCAGCTTCGCTGATGGCGTGCAAGATGGGCGCGGCCTGTGGGTCATCGATGGGTAGCGCGGTATTGCTAAGTGCTGACTTACGCGCCGCGCCTCGAACCAGACTAAAAAACCGCCGCACATTGCCACCCGACATCCAAGCCAGCTCCTCAATAACGGCCCGCCCGAATACTTGCTGCCATGGCGCAAAACGTCGCGCGACAATATCGACCATCTTGGCGATACCCTCTGCATTGCGAACACGAGCCACGGTGCCCTGCGGGCGCTGGATGACCTTGAAGTTTGGCAGCGCCACGGTTTGCGAAAAACCCGCAGCAACATTCGGCAGCACAGCGTGGAGATAGGGAGGTGCCGAATATACGACCGAAAAACCGGGGAAGCGCAGCCGGGTCGGGTCGTTGAAAAAAAGCTCCTTGAAGCTATCAAAGAGCCTGCGCTCGTCGCCGGTCGGTGCGGACAGCCGTTCGAGCGAATCGACAACTAAAACAATTTTCTGGCAATTAGTCCTGGTGCGGATAAGGCTCGCGACCTCCTCCGCATACCCAATGGCCGCATCGTAGAACGCAGTAGACGAACCGGCGAAGTCGACTAAAGCCTTGCGGAAATCCGGGTTCTCTTTGAGGGTCGCTTCAACTTCGGCCTCGATGCCACCCAGGTCGATTTTGAGCGAGGGCTTTAATTCGATGTCAGATTTCAGCAGGCGCTTGGTGCGTTGCCAGATATTGTCCCGCAGGAAGTTTTCACCAAATTCTTTGCGGGTCGCATCGGCAAGTCCAGCCAAGGCCGTCATCAATAACTCGGCCAAGCTGAGTTGCGGATCGTTGAGATTGAGATACGTAGTGGCATCGCAGTAGTAAGCCGCAATGCCATCGTTGCGCAATTCTGTGATGAGGCGGTTGAGCTCGGTGGTCTTGCCCGATCCGCGCAAACCGCTGAACAGGTAGGTCTCGTTAGACACCGGCGCCCAACGCACAAACTGCAGGAGGTTGGCCACCGCGTCGTACTCAGGTGCACTGGCCCGATTTACATACGTCTCGTCGTTATTGACGCCGCCTACTGCACTATCTGGCAGCGCATTGAACAAACGCGGCAGTAATTCGGCAGGCGGCATAGTTTCCTCGGAATCGGTAGTCAGTCAGGAGATCATGGCGTGGCCGATCCCCCTACAAAGTAGGATACGCGATTGTTTCAGGGTGTATCCACCCGCCCTTTTACACTCGCTTGGAAAGCCATGCTCGTCGTGAGCTTTCCTGGTGGCCAGAGACTTGCTCGGACAGCGTCTTTCATCGAGCCCGCCACATGGGCGCGCAGATCGGCGCAAGGCGAGGCTCTCTGGCTCGTGCGGAGGGTCGAAATAATCTGCACACGGGAATCGCCGCTCAAAACGACACACAATTCACACCGTCAACGCGCATGACCGACATCTGCTTGAAGCGCGTTTTATAGGCTGTGCGGATCGCCTCGATATCGGTGTCCTTGTTGATGGCGGGTGAATACCAGATCAACAGCACCCGCGACGGTTCACGGGTGATGACACCATCGGGTCTGCGCCACTGGCCACGGCCTGCTAACTCGGTGAGCCCTTCGGGAAAACGCGGCGTGACTTCATCATCAACAAATTTCTGCCAGTCCAGATCTGCGAGCGGCTGTCCATCGCTAAGCGTCGCGCCAAAAAAGAGTTCAACACGTCCCATGAGCCGCGCCGGTCGGCTGCATTCGCCGCCATAAGCGATGCCCAGATGGCACAAAAAGCTGAGTGTCAGCAAACAGCGCAGGGCTGTGCGCGGTGCAAGACTCATCGCGGCTGTGGGTCTTTCTGCATCGCCAACAACGCGATGATCACCGCCAATACGCCATAAGCCGCAGCAAACTGCCATACCAAGGTCTGCGCGACACCGCTCAAGGCCCAGGGCCAATACATGCCGCCACTCGCTTCGACCGAGTGGATGATGCCAAACAAGGTCAATGCTGCGGCGACCAAGAGCGTGATGACCGCGGCACGATACTGTTTGTCGATCAACGCGGCCAGAAAACCGCCCCACAACATGGAGGTGATAATGAAGCCATTACCCAGCGCGACGATCAGGCCGAGTTCCGGCAGACCCTGTTCACCCCCTTGCATCAATTCTTTGAAGCGCTCGGGCGAAACATAGTTTGGATCGCCGAGCTTGATCGCGAGCAAGCGCGCAATAGCGGGGAAAAAACTGAAGGCCACCGCCGTGGCGTGGCGCGCCGGGCTGGCCGCAAAAGCCTGGCTGGTCATCTCGATAGAAACGAATACCAGGATGGGGGCGAGCACCGCCATGGGCAAAAAAACCACCAGGGTCGATACATAACCGAACACACCACCAAGACCGATGAATACACCGGTCAACAAGGTATACCCGGCGCGCGCGCCCATTTTTTTGTAAGCCGGATGACCGATATATGGAGTGGTCTGCGCCACCCCGCCGCACAGGCCGGCGAGGAGTGTCGAGAACGCTTCCACCAGCAGGATGTCGCGGGTGTTGTAATCATCACCTGCGGCGCGGGCGCTCTCGGCATTGTTGATCCCGCCAATCACCATCAACAGACCAAAGGGCAGGTAGAGCGGCAGATAAGGCTCGGTGTTGGTGAGACCCTTGAGAAAATCCAGCGTCGGCCATGGCAGTGCAAATCGCCAGAGCGGTGCATCTGGCGCGTGATAACCCGGCCCGATCAGTCCTAGCGGCCCGAGGGTGTAGTAGAGCGCAAGACCGAGCAAAAATGCGGCGAACACACCGGGCACATTGCCCGGCAATGGCCCGCGTGCAACCAGCGCATAAAGAATGACACCGAGTGTAACCATGCCGACGACGGGCGCGCTGAACACTTCGAGCAGGGGCAAAAAGCCAATCAACATAAGTGCGATGGCCGCCAGCGCGCCGAGCAGGCCAGCACGTGGCACGAGGCGTCCGATGGCCGCACCAACAAATGCCAGCACGAACTTGAACACGCCCATGATCAACATGCCGGCCATGCCCAGTTGCCAGGTGGCGATCGCGGCAGCCTGTTCGTCGAGCCCGCTCTGTTTAAAAGCTACAAAAGCGGGGCCGAGGACTAAAAAAGCCAGTCCGATGGTGGTTGGCGTGTCGATGCCCAACGGCATGGCCGTGACGGACTCGCGGCCGGTGCGTTGTGCCAGTCGCACCGCCATCCACGTGTAGAGCAAGTCACCGACCAGCACACCCAGCGCTGTGCCGGGGAACATGCGGCCAAACACCACCTCGGCCGGCATCTTGTAGATCCCGACCAGAACCGCTGCGAGAAAGCCCATCACGGCCAGATTGTCGACCATGAGGCCAAAAAAGCCGTTGATGTCGCCGGCCGCGAACCAGCGCGGACGAGGGGCCGCTGTTTGAGCGCGCAAACGCTTCATCCGCGATGGATCGGATCCACCCACAACACCTGCTGGGGTTGTTCAACCGCCGCGATATCGAGATTGACTACTACCGCTTCGTTATCACTACGCACCAGCACACATTCGAGTGTTTCGTCGCTCGAAGCATTGATCTCCTGATGGGGCACATAGGGCGGCACAAAAATGAAATCACCGGGCCCGGCCTCCGCAGTGAATTCGAGATGATCACCCCACCGCATACGGGCGCGGCCCTTGAGCACAAAGATCACACTTTCCAGCGCGCCGTGGTGATGGGCGCCGGTCTTGGCGTTGGCATGGATGTGCACGGTGCCGGCCCAGATCTTCTGCGCGCCCACACGCGCGAGATTGATAGCGGCGGCGCGGTTCATGCCGGGTGTCTGGGCCGTATTGGCATCAAGTTGATCTCCGGGGACCACCTTCACCCCGTGCAATTTCCAATCCACCGGACCATGGTGATGGTCATGGGCGTGTGGATGCGGATGGGCGTGATCATCGTTGGACATAACGCTGTTCCTGGCTGTAGAGATCGAATGATTCTTTTGAACAAAAAAACCTGCGGCGCGCCCCTGGTGCGTCAGCCGCGACCTTCGGCCGATGCCATCGGGTCGTAGTCCGCCTGCTTGAATTTATTGTGTAACTGGCGACGTCGCACGCCCATGTTGCCACCGTCGTAAAGCGGGAAGCACAAGGCGTCCTGCATGAGCCCGGCCAGTGGCGTGAGATCGGTGTAGCTGTCGACCCCGACCAAGCGCATCGCATCGTAAACCACCTGCACACATAACTCAGATGTATGCACCTTGGTCATGATCGCGAGCTCGTCGCTGCGACGGTCGGTGATGTCAAGTTGATGGCAGGCTTTCCAGGTCAGATAGCGTGCTGCCTCAAGGCGCATCTTGAGATCAGCCAGCATATAACCGACGTTCTGGTATTCGATCACCGGCACACTGCCCGACCGTTTGTCTGTCCTGGCAAATGCGTAGGCAACGTCAAAAGCGGCACGCATGACTCCGGTACACGCCGCACCGATCAGAGCTGCGGTCCACGAGAAAGCGTATTCGCAGATCTTCGCGCCGTCACCCGGCTGGCCGAGCATATTACCAACTGGCACGCGCACTTCGTTGAAATGGATCCGCGGCGAAACGGCGGCGCGGTGACCCAGGGTGTCGAGATAAGCGACCACTTCAATGCCGGGCGCGTCACCGGGCACCACGATCACGGCCAGGGATTCGTGGGGTGGTTTATGCGGATCGGTGCGGCACACCAGCGAAAACAGATGCGCGCCTTTGCCGTCCCAGCCACTGCCATTGGTGGTGTAGTGCTTGCGTCCGGTAATGACCCATTCATCGCCATCGCGACGTGCGAAGGTCTGCACACCGGCTTGCGGATCAGGGTCGTTGTAATTGGCGCCACCGGTGACTTCCGTAAATGCAAAAGCAGCAAGCCGGTCGGCCGGCGCAGCGAGGATCTCGCCCAACCATTGGCGTTTTTGCTCGTCGTTACCAAAGCCGATAATCGGTTGCAGGCCGAGACCGGTCGCCAACAGGGTGGTGGGCACGTTGATATCGACCGCGGCTAATTCTTCGGCCGCTAAAGCAAAATCCAAACTTGAAAGACCCTGTCCACCAAAGGCCTTGGGTATGAGTGCATGGACAAAGCCGTTGTTGGCCATCTGCGCATAAAAGGGCCGCGTGGCGAAAAAACGCTCCTCTGGTTTAGCCAAAGCGGCGATGGTTGGTCGAACCTGGCGCAGTACCGTATGCGCAAATTCGCGCGCGGCCTGCTGCAGGGCCCTCTGTTCGGTGCTCAAGGTGAAGTCGATAGCCATGGAAAGTCCTTGTAGTCGGCGCCTGCGCCGCGCATTACCATCCAGCGGATGATGTAGCACTTATAGCCAGGGGTCCTCGCCATGTCCACGACCATCGAACTGAACGACACTCACATTGAATACGCCAGCATCGCAGCGGCTAAGCAGATGTCTGGCTTGCGCCTGGTACTGGGCAACTACACTATTCCCGGGCCTTGGCGCGAGGCCTGCAAGTCCATTTTTCAGATCAAGGGCATCCCATTCACGCCGGTGGTGACCGGCGATGCCGGTGCACCGGACGCGGCGATGGGCATGCACGGCACGCAGTCAGAATTGCGTGAGTGGACTGGCCAATCAAGTCAGCCGGTCGCGATCTGGAATGACGAACGCCCACGGGCGAGCTGGATTGATCAGTTAAATCTTGCCGAACGTCTGCAGCCCGCGCCGCGCCTGATCCCTGACGACCTCACTGAGCGTGTGCTGATGTTCGGTCTGATCAATGAAATCTCAGGCGAATATGGTCTGGGCTGGACGAAGCGGGTGCTGACGGTACACGGTCAGTTAGACAATCTCAGCGGCGATGCCCAGGCGCGTGAGTTCTTCGAGTTCATGGGTAGCAAGTACGGTTACACCGAAAAAATTGCTGCGGCCGCGCCGGCGCGTATTTCGACGATACTGAAAACCCTCGATGAACAACTGGCCAGCCAACAGCGTGCAGGCCGGTCTTATCTGATCGGTGATGTTTTATCGGCACTCGATATTCATTGGGCGGTACATTGCGGATTCCTCAATCCGTTACCTCCCGATCTGTGCCCGATGGCCAGCGCCTTTCGCCATCCCGATCTTTACGGCAATGCCGACCCGGTGATCAACGCCGCATTAAGTCCGGCACTTTTAGCGCATCGGGATTTTATTTACGCCGAGCATCTGGAGCTGCCCGTGGTGTTTTGATCCAGGCGCTCAGAAATCGCGGAGATAGCGCCAGTTCCCGGCCTTCATGATCAGACGATGACGTGAGCCAGGCGCATCGAAGTTGAGTGACTCATAGCCCGCATCCTCGCGGTAGAGCGTACAGCGGCCATGCTCGATAGGCACCAGACGTGGCAGGAAGTGTTGCACTTGGCTCTCGCGCAGATGGGTGACCAGGGCTTCAACAGTGCGCATAACACTGAAGCCGAGCAGGGTGACGTAGGTCGGTGCCGGCAATTCCAACTCGCCGGCTGCCTGCAGGGCCAGCGCAGCCTGGGGCGTCAGCCAGCGATAGTCGATGATTTCCGAATTATCGACGCGCACGTCGTGCCTGCCCACCAGCGGCGCAGCAAAAAACCAGGTCGCAAAACGTTTGGGTAATTCGACGGGCGTGGTCCAGTGGGCAAAAGGCAGCATCACCTCGCTGGTCACCGCCAGACCGGTTTCTTCGAGGGTCTCCCGCACGGCCGCGCGCTTGGCAACTTCAAGCTCTGCACCGGCCACGTAAGCGCCGTCTTCGCTATCGATGCGCCCGCCGGGAAAAACCCAGGCACCGCCGTGAAAGGCGATCTTCTCATTACGACGAAGCATGAGGACTTCCAATGCGTCGCCGGCATCACGAACGACGACAACCGAAGCAGAAGGTTTGGCTTGTGCGGGGGTATCAGTCATGGCCGAAGTATATCGCAGCGATGGGACCTCGCCAGCGTGGGTGAATGGATTTTCCGATGCGCAGGGTGGCAGTCAGGGTGTGGGAGCCTCGAAGTCTTTGAGATTGAGTTTTTCACTCTGTTCTTTCATACCGCGTTGGGCCGCGATGGACAGATGCCAGCCAAGCGGAAACAAAACACCGTCCTGCTTGAGATCGAGCAGCCGCACTTCGACACCTTCCGCCACAGGGATCTTGCCCGGCAGTACGCCGGCGAGACGGCCATTAGCGCCAATACCCGTGGTATTCAAGGCGGTGATGAGAGGCCCTAGCAGGTCCACAAATAGAGACGCGTTGCCGGCGCAACGTGGCCTATCCAACTCACTTGTGCGAATGCGACGCACACCGGGCGCGACATCATCGGCGTCCGGTTGCAGGACCGCAGAGCAATGTTTGTCACCAGGATAGGATGGCGAGCCGGTGGCGGTCACCACGCGATCGGTCTTAACGCCGTTACGAATAAAAAACACCACCGGGCGCACAGACAAATGTTTTTTTGTAAAGTGTTCGGAGAGCCCTGTGCATTGCGCTGTCGTGCCGCTTAGACAGCGCGCATAAGCTCGCAACACATCGCTTACGGTGTGTCCGCCGGAATTATCGAAATAACCACCGTCGGCCAGATGTCCACAAATCATTTGTTTGTCAGTGGCCGACGCAGCCGCAGGCCCGGATTTTTCGACCGGCGGTTCCTGGGCGCAGTGAGAACGCCAGTTCCTGACCGCGCCGAGTGCGTTCGTAAATGGGAAGCGCGCGCTGTTGTGGGCAGCACTGACCAGGGCTAGATCTTCAAAGCCGAGATAGCTCAGTTGCGCGCGGGCGGTGGGGAAGCTTGCTGCCGAGACTGCGATCTCACTCGCGATCGCGCGCTCGCCAGTCTCCACCCAAGTGCTGTTCAAGAGGGCATAGGGCACATGGCTGTGTCCGCGCGTCAATAACTCAGCACGTGAGGCCAGCAGTCCGTGGGCTAGTTCGGGTATGGCGGTCACCATCGCCGCTTCGAACCACAGGCCACGGGATAAAAAGCCGCACCCCGGGGCAGTGCATTGTTGCGGCAGAAAGCGCGCCACGACGTCTTCAAAAAACCAAGCGCCGAGCAGGGGTGAAAGTAAATCGGTGCGGCCAAATCGTTCTACGCATGCCGTAGTGCCATCGGTTGTTGTGCCCGCAGTGGCGATACTGCACGCACGATGGACGGCGATACCCACACTGCCCCCCGAGACGCCGGAAATGGCAAAGGTACGCTCGTTAAAATTCGGCATGCGTAACGCCAGTTGTGCGAGAACACTCGCGGTCCAGTAGGCGCTACGTATGCCACCCCCTTCGGCGGCGATGAAATAAACCGGGAAATCTACGCTGGTCGCATTTTCTGACGGCCCGCCAGCATTCGCAGCGAGCTGCGTCAGCCAGGCGGCCAAGGCTTGATCAAGATTGATACGTGCGCGCCCTTCAATACCCTCAGGTCGCGCTGCGCTACTTGCGCCTGCGACTTGATGCGCAGTTGGTGCACGAGTAACAACGGCAGCGCGGTTGGCCTGACTCACGATCAAAGCTAGCGCTACAGCTGCGACCACCAACACGAAGCTTACCCTGGTCCCCGCCTTGTCCCAGCGCTTAGCTGCAAACAACAGCGCCAACGCTGCGCAAATGACGGCGGCTATCTTCACCGTCGGATAAAACATGGCCAGGCCAGTGAGAGAAATGCTGTTGCGTGTTTCACCCACCTCGCCCGCCACCACGTGGTTGTCGGTCCAACCGGCGACGCCCAAGGCACCCATGAGGATTAGCACAAACACAAGCCAAGGTACCGATTTACTCTGCTCGTACAGTGACAACCATCCCAGCAGTGACAACCAGAAGCCCAGCTCAAACAACGCAATGGCGATAGCGAGACTCGGCAAGCCAAGCCCCTGCGCAGCACTTAACAACTGCAGATAACGACAGGCCAGACCCAGGAACAGCGCAAAAATCGGCAACCAGCTCGGCGTAATCACGGCAAAAAGACGATAGTGCGGATTGCTCACCGTCTGCTCGACGCTGGCGTAATCAAAATATTTGCCGGTGAATGCTTGCGCAGATCCGCCATCGTCGCGGGTACGGATCCATACAAACCCGACGCCACCCGCCAGCACCACAACAACAAAAGCGCACAGGCCAACAATAGCGCCCCAGCTTGCGTGGGCGGTGGTTGCCGCAGCCCCGATCGCATCGCCCATGGCGGCCACGCACATCAACACGGCGATCAGGCACGGCGTGACACCCAATGCGCGGGCCCAGTCGCGAGCGAAAATTTCGATATCGGGGTTATCAACGACGCAGTAAGTGCGCGACGTTGAGCGAACCATGACCGCACAGCGTGTCCATAACCAACAAGCGAAGCCGAAGGTCCATAAAGAAATGCTGGTCAACGCCACCACAACTGCGCTGCTTATAAGATCGCTAAATACAAACTTGCCCTCGAGATTTGAGGTTGATGCGGCAATCGCGTAGATCACATCACGCCCCTGATCCATGACCAACAGCAGCATCACAACCAAAGCCAAGGCCAGCAGCACATACCGCGAACGCCACACCACAGCAGCCAGCGCGCGCCGATAAGCGACCACATCGGTATCGTTATCGCCAGCGGCCGGCGGGCCGTACAGTAACCAGCAGCAAAGCGCGGCGAAATCGAGCACAAGCAGCCCCAGCAAAATGGACTTGAAGTTATGGGCGTAACACCCCAAGGCCCATAAGCCACTGCCTGCACCACACCCTGGACTGGGCAACACCTGCGCGCGTTGCAGAGCCAGCACGCCGCCCAGCACCAAGGCTCCGAGCACCCCCATGGTGGCCAACAGACCTTTCACATCGCCGCGTTTGTCGCGCAGCCAGGCGCGACGTGTGGTGGCCGAATTGCCAGGTAAATAATTTGACGTCGGGCTGAGCAAGGCGCGCGCGACGAAGAGTTGCAGGACCAAGCTCAGGAAAAACATCGCGAGCGCGTCAAGCCTGGCTAGGCCAGCCGCGTTTTCAACGTAATCAACCAGCAGCAACATGCCGGTCAGGGCGCCAAACTGATAACGCAGCAACCAGCGCAGGGGCGTTGGGCCCGCCGCAAAGCGCCGTGTCAGGCGATTGCTGAGATCGTAACCCGTCGCGAGCAGCAGCAAGCCGTAGAGCGGCATGAAGAGCGCCGTGTCGATGGTCAAATAGAGATGGGGAACCCAACGCAGGCCCGGCAACGTTATGCGCTCGAACGTGCTTTGCCACGACCCCTTCATCTGCTCGACGGCGCCTGGATTGACCCACGCAAGGAAATCTTCAATGCCATAGCCGCTGGCCACGTGGGTCAAGCTTTGCAGCATAGCCAGTACCAAGCCCACAACTGCGGTGAGCAGCAAAAGCTGCGACAAACCGAATTCGCGTAATGACTTGTCGCTGTTCAGGTTCGGCATGGGGTTTTCTCGTGCGTGCGTGACGGCAGCGTAATCAGGGTCAGATCAAGAGTCGAGACTAGGGTTCGCGAGCGGCCTTCGTGCGAGCAATAGTCATATCGATCGTGTCGGAGTGCCGCGCATGTGTACCCCTTCTGCGTCAAAGTAAGTCGCTATATAGTCTCGTCAAATCAACACGGAGAACGCCCATGAATGCCTGGCAAATTGTTTCCGACGGCGGTATCAACGCACTGAGCGCGACCACACTTCCGACGCCACCGCCTGGTCCCCACGAAATTGTCGTGCGCGTGCGTGCGGTATCGCTGAATTATCGGGATTTACTGCATGTGCTGGGTTATGTGGACCAAGATCGCTGGCCGCTGGTGCCCTGCTCCGATGGCGCCGGAGATGTGGTCGCCATCGGCTCAGGCGTGACACGATTTGCGGTGGGCGACAAAGTTGCCGGGACATTTTTCAGGCGCTGGAATGCCGGTAATGTTTCACCTGCGGCGATGGAATCAGCACTCGGTGGTCGTCTGCCCGGCATGCTCGCCGAGCAAGTAGTATTGAGCGAAGAAGGTGCGGTAACCATGCCCGCCGGCTGGAGTTACGCACAAGCCTCCACTCTGCCCTGTGCGGCGCTCACCGCCTGGCACGCACTCGTCAGCAAGGGTCGCCTGCGCGCAGGCGAGACGGTACTGGTGCTCGGCACCGGTGGTGTATCGCTGTTCGCGCTGCAGATTGCAAAAATGCACGGTGCGCGGGTGATACTCACATCCAGCAGCGACGAAAAGCTGGCCCGCGCGCGCGCGCTGGGCGCCGATGAAACGATTAATTACCGCCAGCATCCGGCGTGGGAACAGCGTGTGCTGGAATTAACCGGTGGGCTGGGTGTTGAGCATGTCGTGGAAGTTGGCGGTGCGGGCACTTTTGAAAAGTCCTGCGCGGCGGCGCGCTTCGGCGGCAATATCTGGCTGATAGGCGTTCTGACCGGCTTTGAAGCGATGGTCAACCCGCTGAGCGTGCTGTTCAAAAGTCTCTGCGTGCAGGGTATTTACGTTGGCAGTCGCGAAATGTTCGAAGCCATGAATACAGCATTTAGCGTCACTGGCTTGCAACCGGTAATTGATCGCCAGTTTGCGTTTGCCGACGCAAGGGCAGCTTTTCAATGTATGCAGGAGGCCGGGCACTTCGGCAAGCTTGTCATTACTAACGATTGATCGGCTCGAATCCGCGGATACGACGGCACACCACTGAGGCAGAATCATGCTGGAACTCTATTTCGCCACCAGTCCCAATGTATTAAAAGTGGTGATCACTCTTGAAGAGCTGAATCTCATTTATCGCTTGATTCCTGTCGATTTGAGCAAGGGTGAACAACATGATCCAGCGCTGTTAGGCGGCGCCATCACAGCCAAGGTGCCGGTCCTGCGTGATGACGCACCCAGTGATGGCGGCCCGCCATTGGTACTGGCCGAATCCGGCGCCATCATGCAGTACCTGGCGGAGAAGTTCGGACGCTACATCGGCACCACCCCGCGCGAACGCACTGGGATCATGCAGTGGTTGTTCTGGCAGATGGGGGGCCTTGGCCCCATCAGTGGCCAGACTTGGCATTTCGAGATGTTTGCCTCCAAACTAGCGCCGGACGCAGATCACACCTATGGCCAACGTCGTTATCAGAATATGCTCTCGGCGTTATGGCGCGTGATGGAGACGCAATTGACTCGTCATCACTTTCTGGCTGGGGACTACTCCATCGCCGATATGGCCTGCTTTCCGTGGGTAAGTTATCTCGATGCTCAAGAAGGGGTTGGCGCCTACCCGCAGATACAACGTTGGCGAGATGCCATTTCTGCCAGGCCGGCGGTGCAACGGGCATTCGGACGCTACGCCGACATCGACACCGGCTACGCACGCAACGATAAGGGCATATCGCTAATGCCTTGGGCAGGCTTGGTCACTCACGTGATCGTGACCTGATGGCTTTGTCGCGGCGCTCGGTGATGTTAGTTCGGCTGCTCAACCTCGCGTATATTGCGACGACATGTCCGATGGTGCTGGCCGCCGATATTGCGCCGTTGGCAGGCATCACACTTCATCGGGGGACCCTCTCGGTCGACCTGCAGGATGCACCGTTGGCGATGGTCATGACAGACATCGCCACCCGCAGCGGAATTGATTTACGTATGGAGAACGCCGCGGCGCTACCACACGTGACTTCACATTTTTCTGACCTGCCGTTCGCTGAAGGTCTTGCCAGACTACTGAAAAACGCACCAGGTAGCTTGGTCGTAACGAGTAAAAAAGGTGGTTACGGCGGCGTGACTGCGCTGCATGTGATCGCGAGTCAGGCACGACACGAGCCACCCTCAACAACATCTACACCCGCGACTTTGGAAGACATTCGCAGCAGCATCACGACCTTACAAGCGCGCGAGTTATCGCCGGGGTTGCGCCAGGCCCATGACGACGCTCGTGCGCCGGCCCAAGACGCGATGGCGCAAGCGCGCAGCTTGCGAAGGACGCAAGATCTCGACAGCCTGTTAAAAGAAATCGGCAGTGCTACGACAAAAAAGGACAATGGTCGGTAGCGAGCCGGTCATGAATCTCCGGTGATAGTTCATCGCCTAGGGAATCCGCACCAGCGACTGGGCGCAACCACCAAAACCGGTGGTGGCTCGCAGCGCTGAGCAATATGGCCTTCAGCCTGGTAACAAGTAACAATCCCCCGGCTTTGCCCTGTCTTTCCTACACAACTTTACAAGTTGACTGAGCGCGGCGGAACTATGCTGTGAACCGCCGATCAGATCGCCTGAGTTGATGAAGCCAGGGGGACGGGCGATGTTTGCGATAACAGAAGCGGCACAATGGGCGCAGGAGAATTTTGGCAGGTGTGATCTGGGCGACAAGCGG
>JAYUQF010000511.1:0-7563 GCA_043756885.1 Pseudomonadota bacterium | reverse complement strand
AGCGCCCTTGCCCCGGCTCCCAGGTAGCTAGAGCGGACTCAAACGTGGTACACAATCCGCAATCCAGGCGCGTCATCAAGGTCAAGGCTGGCAGTATTTGGCACTGCATCCTGTGGTGTTCCAACTCAACCGCTCTTCGCTGGTACTTTCATGGCCAGGAATAGCGGACCGCCTTGGCGTTGAATCAAAACCGGCACGGTTTTGCCAGGCTCCAAGCCGTTGACCAGCTCGCGAAACTGTTTCAGACCGCTGATTTTGCGGTTATTGATCTGCAGGATCACGTCGCCGCTGCGCAGCCCGGCGCTATAGGCAGGCCCTTCGCTGATATCTTCGATAAGCACGCCGCCTTCGTTGATCTGCGCCTGCTCGCGCTGTTGGCGCGTGGGTTCTACAACCGCAATTTTGAGCTTGCTATCGAGCTTGGATTTTTCTGGTTCCGGACCGCCAGCGAGTTCGGGCTGCTCCTCTGGTAATGCGCCAATTTCAATGGTCGACTTTTGTCGTTTACCGTCGCGAATGAGCTCGACCGGAATCTTATCCCCAACGTGAGTATTGCCGACCATCGGCGGAAGATCCGAAGAGCGCTCGATAGTCGAGCCCGCGAAATTGAGGATGATATCGCCAGTGCGCAAGCCGGCTTTTTCTGCCGGGCTGCCGTCCAGGACCTTGGAGACCAAGGCCCCGGCCGGCTTCTGCATCGCAAATGATTCGGCGAGTTCTTGGGTGACATCCTGGATTAGGACCCCGAGCCAGCCACGGGTAACGCTACCGTGTTCGCGCAACTGTTGATAGACGTTAAGCACAACTTGCACCGGTATCGCGAACGACACCCCCATAAACCCCCCGGTGCGGCTGTAGATCTGGGAATTAACGCCCACCACTTCACCTTTGAGATTAAACAATGGCCCGCCGGAATTGCCCGGATTAATCGCAACGTCAGTTTGGATGAAAGGCACGTAGTTTTCGTTTGGCAGGCTACGACCCTTGGCACTGACGATGCCGGCCGTTACTGAGTAGTCAAAGCCAAATGGCGAGCCTATCGCCAATACCCATTCACCCACTTCGAGCTTGTCGGAGTCGCCGGTGACTACGGTCGGCAGATCTTTGCTGGTCTCGATCTTCAACAGGGCAACGTCGCTGCGCGCGTCAGAGCCTACCAGCTTGGCGGCATGCTCACTGCGATCTGACATACGCACGATAATCTCGTCCGCCTCACGTACCACGTGGTGGTTGGTGATGACGTAGCCGTCCTTGGTCAAAATAAATCCCGAGCCCAGCGATGAACGGGAGCCTTGTCCATCTGGCCCGCCACCGCCGGGACCCTCCTCGCCGAAATAACGACGGAAAAACTCGCTGAGCGGGCCGTCTTCGGGAAGGTCGGGAATGTTCAAACCGGGCGGCAAACGCGCACCGAGCTTGGCAGCTTTCATGGTGGTGCTGATGTTGACCACTGCGGGACTATTTTTTTTCGCAAGGGTGGTGAAGTCTGGAAGCCGTACTTCCTGGGCATACACTGCGGACAGCTCGCACAAACCCCACACCGCTGCGGCAACCACTAACAATGATCTCATCGTCGCTCCACTATTTGTTGGATTTGCTTACTGACTCGGCGATTTTTTTTAAGGTCGAGAGCGGGACTTCGCCGACCGCCGTTATCTGGTGTTTACCATTCAGACGACTATAGGCATTTACTGCGCCGCGTGAAGACTCGCCCTGCAAGGCTTGTTTATCATCCGCTACGGTCTCGACAAATATGGACACCATCGACAGCCCGTCCGAATAAATCAGGTGGCTGGTCGCTCCGCTGTATTCGTGTGGTTGTTGCACGCTGCTTTCTTTAATTTCAAATCCCGTGGGTAGCCAGCCCGGCAGCCAGTCGGGCATCACCGGCGCGGTTATGCTGTCGGTATCGGTGTCAGTACGCCATTGGAACGCCGTGCCTTTGATGCCAGGTTGCAATAATTCGTTTGGAATTTCCTTGCTGACTACCAGTTGAGTGAATTGGACCTGCTCCAGTGAGTGACCGTTAACATCCAGGATGGCCGATTTAAGTAATAGGTGGGTCTGTTCATCCAGCCACAATCGATAGGCATAACGATCGGGTGAACGCGGGTTGACGGTTACCACTAGCGCGCTCCGGCCTGCGACGCGGTCGGTACCCTCGATGGCGAAAGTATAACTGCGGCGCAATTTTTCTACGGGGGCCGAAAAGCCGATACCGAAGATGTCGCGCGGGGGATTTTTGCCTACTGCCCCACCAGGTGCATCAAGCGACCAGCAGGTGACCAACGAACCAACGCGGATGACTTCGCGCACGGGCCCCGACAGTGAGATCATGCGTTCGGTTTCGGTGCCGTCGGCGTAGCGGTGAATGAGCCGCATGCTCTCGAGCTGGTCAGCGCGGTGGTAAACAAACACACCGTCGTAGTTGAGGTTGCGCGTCGCACTGTGCATGGCGGCCAGGGCCGTCTCGGCACTCTGTTGCGTGGTGGCGCCGATGCAGCAAAGGGATGCCGCCAGCAGCAAGCCCGCGCGTATCGAGCAGCGGCTAATGGGTATCAAAGCCGACAATGCGAACATAGCGATGAACACCAGGCGTGGGCTGGCGGGCTCGCTGTTCGTTGAAGTCCGTGACGTACGAATTCATACGCTGCTGCGTCTCGTCCCCGCGCACGATGAAAGTTTGATTGACAGCGGTGCTCACGCTTTTGCTCAGATCCGTCGCCGCACCGTCAACGTCAGCCACTGGCTTGTCGTTGTTAACCGGCAATATTTGGGCAGCAGTCATTTCAAAAGGCGGAGAATCTCGCAGCGCTTTTGGCGATAAGACCAGGGCTACTGCAGCAAGCGCCGCCGCCGCCGCGAGTCCCACAGCAAACCGCGACACCGGACGCGGCGTTGTATGGGGAAAAGTGATGACGTTAGCAGGCGGCGAAACAAGCGCTGCTGGCGCGCCGCGCACCGCCGCGCCGATTAAATGGTAGCGTCCCCAGGTAGCGCGCGACTCGGCGTCAGCCAGCAGTTGCCCAACTGTTTCGCGGCTGACGTCCGCTGTTAATTCGTCATCCATCAAGGCTGATAGCTGTTCGTTATTCATGTTCCCGCACCTCGTCAATCTTCCAGCAGCGGTTTTAATCGCAAGTCGATGGCTTCTCGCGCTCTGAAGATGCGCGAGCGAACCGTTCCAATGGGGCAGTCCATGGCTGTGGCAATCTCCTCATAGCTCAAGCCGTCCACTTCACGCAGCATAATGGCGGTGCGCAAATCCTCCGGCAGTTTTTCAATGGCATCAATCACCGTCAGGCGAATCTCTTCTGTAAGCAATAAACGCTCTGGCGTGTCCAGCGTTGCCTGCATTTCCTCGATTTCGAACTGTTCGCCGTCCTCGTTGCTGCCCATGTCGACATCGTTTGGGCGCCGCGAGGCGGCCACCAAATGATTCTTCGCAGTATTGATCGCGATCCTGTACAGCCATGTATAGAAGGCGCTTTCTCCGCGAAAATTCGGCAGCGCCCGGTAGGCCTTGATGAACGCATCCTGCGTAACGTCCAAAGCATCGGCGGGCTCGCGCACATAGCGGCCTACGAGTTTGACAATACGATGCTGATACTTGAGCACCAGCAGATCGAAGGCAGTTTTGTCGCCACGCTGTACCCGTGCCACCAGTTCGGTATCGGTGATGCTATCGCCCATCGTCACGCTAAGCCTGTATTATGGCCAGGACAGCGGGCGCACTCTCGATTCGATGGACCATCTGGGGCTGGGTAAGTTCGGGATAGCACAGGATCAGGCCGCGCTCAAAATTTAGCAAGCTCAGCTGTTGAACAATCTACGCGCAAGACTGACGACGGGGCGCTGCTAGCCGTCACGACTTGAAGCACTGCGCAACGTTGCGTGACACCACCTTGTGGAAGCACCGAATGAGCCAATCGGAATCCTGCGATGTTATGGTCATTGGCAGCGGCGCTGCTGGATTGTCCCTGGCATTGACGCTGGCAGAGCGCCACCGCGTAGTGGTGCTGAGCAAGGGTGTGGCCAGCGAAGGTGCCACCGTTTACGCACAGGGCGGGGTCTCTGCAGTCATGGACCATGCCGATGCGATCAGCTCCCATATTGAGGACACTCTGATTGCCGGTGCCGGTCTGTGCCGGCGCGAAGCCGTGGAGTTCATCGTTCGCCATGGCCGTGAGCGCATCGAATGGTTGATCGCGCAAGGTGTGCCCTTCACGACCCGCACCTCGAAATCAGGCACGATCGAGATGCACCTCACCCGCGAAGGTGGCCATAGTCACCGACGCGTGGTGCACGCCGCCGATGCCACGGGCCGTGCGATCGAAACAACCCTGCTGCAGCGCGTGCGCGAGAACGCCAATATCACCCTGCTCGAACGCCATATGGCCATCGACTTGATCAGCTCAGGAAAACTTGGCTACGTTCCCGACCGCTGTGTTGGCGCCTATGTGCTCGACGTCGAAAACCAACACGTCAAGACCATCGCCGCGCGCTGTTGTGTGCTGGCCACCGGTGGCGCGGGCAAGGTTTATCTCTACACCAGTAATCCCGATGTCGCGACCGGCGACGGTATCGGCATGGCGTGGCGTGCGGGCTGCGCGGTCGCCAACATGGAATTTGTGCAGTTCCACCCGACCTGCCTTTATCACCCTCAGGCAAAAACCTTCCTGTTAACCGAAGCGCTGCGTGGTGAAGGTGGCGTACTCGTGCTGGAGAACGGGGAGCGTTTCATGCCGAAATTCGACGCGCGTGCCGAACTTGCGCCGCGTGACATCGTGGCCCGCGCCATTGACCACGAAATGAAGCGCCTGGGTCTCGATTGTGTCTACCTGGATGTCACGCACAAGTCGCGCGACTTCATCCTTGAACACTTCCCAACGGTGTATGAAGAATGCCGTAAGTACGGCATCGATATGACGGTCGATCCGATCCCGGTAGTGCCGGCTGCGCACTACCTGTGTGGCGGGGTTGTCACCGATACGCTTGGCCGGACCTCACTGCCCGGCCTCTACGCGATTGGCGAAGTGGCATGCACCGGGCTGCACGGCGCCAATCGCCTGGCCAGCAATTCACTGCTGGAATGCCTGGTGATGGGCGAAGCAGCAGTTGGATCAATTCTGACCGCGCTGACCGTTGACGAACCTGCCATTGAGATCCCGACCTGGGACGAAAGCCAAGTCACCGATGCCGACGAAGAGGTGGTCGTTGCCCACAATTGGGACGAACTACGGCGTCTCATGTGGGACTACGTAGGCATTGTGCGCACCACCAAACGCCTGCAACGCGCCCGCCGCCGTGTGGAACTGCTACACGCCGAGATCAGTGAGTTCTATGGCAATTTTCGTGTCACGGGTGACTTAATCGAACTGCGTAATCTGGTCCAGGTTGCGGAGCTTATCATCCGCGCCGCCCTCAAGCGGCGCGAGAGTCGCGGCCTGCATTACACCCTGGACTATCCGGCCACGGACGACGCCAACTACCGTCGCGACACGGTGCTGCGCGCGGGTGATTTCAGCTGAAGGGACGTACGAGACGGTGATGAGCATGACGGGCGAACTGTCTGGCAAGGCCATCCTCATCACTGGCGCCAGTCGTGGAATCGGGCAAGCGGTCGCAATGGCCGTGGCCGCTGCAGGCGCGACCACCCTGCTCTGCGCGCGCGATGTGCCAGCCCTCGAACGTTTGGCCGACACGATCGAGGCCAGCGGGGCGCCTGCGCCGGTACTGGTGCCGCTCAACCTTGAAACCGCCACACTTGGCGATTACGAACAGTTGGCGGCGCTGATTGCGCAACGCTTTGGGCGCTTGGACGGTATGGTGTTTAACGCCGCAGCCATAGGCGAACTCGCGCCCTTGGCCAGTTACGACCCGCTGACCTGGGCGCGGGTATTTCAGGTTAATGTCCATAGTGTATTTTTGATGCTGCAAGCCCTGCTGCCGGTGGTGCTGAGCGCTAATCAGGCATCGTTGCTGTTCACCCTGGCGCCCGAAGGTATGCGCGGCAAAGCCCACTGGGGAGCCTACGGCGCCTCGAAATTCGCACTGCGCGGATTGTTCGAGATGCTGGTGGCCGAACACACCAATAACCGCGCTTTGCGCATTAATGCGGTGGTGCCACCGCCGGTGCGTACCCGCCTTCGTTTTGCAGCCTACCCGGGCGAAAACCCTGCACACCTGGCCGAGCCGGAACAGGTCGCGCACGGGTTTATCGAATTGCTGGCCCCCCATGGCGTCAGCGGCGACATCGTGCCGTTGGTTGCCAGCAGGGGCGGCGTCTGAGCGGCAATTGTTGCCACAGGCTAGCTGTGGCAGTGAACGAGCAGCCTTAAACTCCTGAATCGGTGTCAAACTTTTGACCTCACCAGCCGTGAACGCCAGATCGTCTGCGCCGCGTGGTGCCAATAGCTCGTGAATTAATCGATTAGCATCGATTTCGCACCGCTTTTCTCTTGCAGCGGTCCACTCATCAAAGTTGGCACAGTTATCGCACAAGTGTTTCCGTCCAACCTAAGACCTGGCGGATCACACAGACCGATGAGCACTCCGATCAAACATGTCATAAGTGCCGAACCCTGGCGCAGCGGTGCCTTTGTCAATGAGATTTTGCCATTCACCGCAGATCAGCAGAGCGACAAAGACATCGTCTCCGACACCACCAAGCTGCGGATCTCCAACGCCCTGCAGTCGAGTCTGCACGCCCGCGACGTGATACGTGGGTTTGCCCGCGAAGTGCGCCGTATGGTGCGCGGGGTAGCGGTGCGTTATCGCCACAGCGTGCAAAAGCTCGCGATTGACGATGGTGCACGTGAACTGAACACCTATACCTACGAGTTGAATCTGGTCGGCAGATCCCTGGGCGAGATTACTTTTTCGCGAGCCAACGCCTTGCTCGACTCCGAGTTGCAGGTGCTGGAAGTGCTGCTCTGCACCCTGATCTATCCGTTGCGCAATTCTTTGCAGTACGAGCGTGCCTTGAAGATCGCGCTCAAGGACCCACTCACTGGCGTTAATAATCGCGCCATGCTGACTGCACAGCTCAAACACCATATTTCCCTGGCTCAACGTCAGTTGTCGCCGCTGTCCTTGCTGATCATCGATATCGACCATTTCAAATCGGTCAATGACCGTTTTGGTCACATCGTCGGCGACGTGGTGTTGACCAAGATTGCCCACCAGATAGTCAAATGCACCCGCACCAGCGACGGTGTATATCGTTACGGTGGTGAGGAATTTGTCGTGATTCTGCCCAATACCGCCACCGCCGGCGCGGAGCTGCTGGCCGAACGTATTCGCGGCGAAATCGCGGCGATGCAGGTCGAATCGTTGCCGCCTCAGGAACGTGTGACCGCCAGCCTCGGCGTGGCCCACTTCGTTGCCGGCGAGTCCCATAGCGAGCTCATGCAGCGCGCCGACGACCTCTTGTTGATTGCCAAGCGCCGCGGACGCAATCGCGTGGTTGTGGCAGATCCTAGCTGGGAGTCGACGGCGCCAGCCAATCTTTAATTCGCGCCGGTTCGGTCAGTAGCGTCTCCAGCGCGGTTTGGTCCAATA
>JAYUQF010000510.1:0-21834 GCA_043756885.1 Pseudomonadota bacterium | reverse complement strand
CACGCCCCAGGACATCGCCCTGCTCGACGCCCGTAAGGCGCTCAAGATGTTTGAGAAGGTCAACGTGCCGGTGCTCGGTATTGTCGAAAACATGAGTGTGCACATCTGCAGCAACTGTGGCCATGCAGAGCATATTTTTGGCGCCGGCGGCGGACAATCGATGGCGACTCAGTACGGTGTTGATCTGATTGGATCACTGCCGCTCGACATTGCCATACGTGAAGGGGTGGACAACGGGCGCCCGACGGTTGCGATTGACCCCGAGTCGGCCGTGTCAGGCATGTATCGCGAAATCGCCCGGCGGGTGGCCGCCAAGCTCGCTTTGCGGGCGCGGGATTTCACAGCCAAGTTCCCGAAAATCGTCATTCAGAACACGTGAATTGCGCAACACAAGGGGAGCCCTGAGCGATGCCGGTGAAATCCGATGCCTGGATCAGGCGCATGGCAAAGTCCCATGGACTGATTGAGCCCTTCGAGCCGCAACAGGTGCGCGAAGTGAACGGTCAGAAGGTCATTTCGTTTGGCACATCGAGCTACGGCTACGACATTCGTTGCGCGCCGGAATTCAAGATTTTCACCAATATCAACGCCACCATCGTCGACCCCAAAAACTTCGACTCCGGTAGCTTTGTCGATGTGCACAGTGACGTGTGCGTGATCCCGCCCAATTCTTTTGCGCTGGCTCGCACCGTGGAATTCTTTCGCATCCCACGCGATATCCTCACCATCTGTCTGGGCAAATCGACCTACGCGCGCTGCGGCATCATCGTTAATGTCACGCCGCTGGAACCGGAATGGGAAGGACACGTCACCCTCGAGTTTTCCAATACCACGCCATTGCCCGCGCGAATCTACGCTAACGAAGGGGTCGCGCAGGTAATCTTTCTGCAGTCCGATGAGTCCTGTGAGGTGTCCTACCGCGATCGCGGCGGTAAATATCAGGGGCAGTTGGGCGTAACCCTGCCACGAGCTTGAAGCGACTCAAACCTGCTGCTCGCCACCGCCCCGCTTCCGGCGCAGCATCTGGGCCTGCTTACGCAGGACATGACTGACGAGCGTGTCGCGATCCTCTTCACGCAGCCCGTCAAATTCCACGCCCACAACACAACCCGACTCAAGCGCTCGACTATCAACCACGCGCCCTAAAGTGCGCACCACCTGACTGTCAGGCAAAAGCACCAGATCGATGGTCAGCCACGCGCCATTGAGTGCCTGCTGTGTACGCACCGCCAAGCCGCCGCCACTCAAGTTGATGATGGTCGGCTGGTGCTCGTGGTGGCCGCGCTCTGCGCCCCGCGTGCTTTCCAGCGCCAGAACACCCGCCATCAGGCCGAGCTTACGATTGAGCAAATCGATAGCTTCAGCGATGACGCGACTCTCGCGACGCAGTGCTGGGCCGAGTTCGGCCATACGCGTGTCCAGCGATCGACAGGCATCGCGCACATTATCGGCGCGCAGCAGGTGAGCGGCGATTTCTGCTCGCGCCGTCGCGAGGTCCTGCGCGGCAACCTCGCAGTACTTAATCAGCGCACTATCGTCAATGCGGAAATAGCGTCGGCGCTCCGTTGTCATAACCACCCTTTGTGATTGTCAGCCCGCCGCGCGCCACCAGGAGCCCACGCGCGAGTGTGCTGCCAATCATAACGCCGAGCAGCACAGACGCGCTGTTATACTGCCGCGACACACCCTTGCCTGCTGATAACGCGCTGCACCGACGCGATGGATTTTTTGCCAATTTTTCTGACACTGCGTGCTCGCCGCTGTGTGCTGGTGGGGGGTGGCCATATTGCAGAGCGTAAACTGGCCTTGCTGCTGCGGGCCGGGGCGCGCGTTGAAGTGATCGCGCCCGACTTAAGCGCAGAACTCGAACGCCTGGCAAACGTTGGCGACATCACCATAAAAAAGCGGCCGTTCGAAGCCGCTGACGTGGGCGGTGCAGCCCTGGTCATCGCCGCCACCGATAACCGCGTTGTCAATGAACAAGTGGCGGCTGCGGCCGAGCAGGCCGGTGTACTGGTTAATGTCGTTGACCAGCCTGGTGTCGGCAACGTGATCATGCCGTCGATTGTTGATCGCTCACCGGTCATCATCGCAATAGGCACCGGTGGCAATGCGCCGGTACTGGCCCGCATGCTGCGCGCCAAGCTCGAATCCCTGATTCCCCAGGCCTATGGCGAGCTCGCTTGCCTGCTCGGCGCGCTGCGCGAACGGGTGCAAACAGCGCTGCCGAACAGTGTGGCCAGGCGTCGGTTCTGGGAGCGAACCCTGGATGGGCCGGCGGCCGAATTGATCTTCGCCGGGCGCCGCGCGGATGCGATCAGCAGCATCGAGCGCGGGCTCGCGCAAGCTCATCATGAACGGCCACCGGAAGGTGAGGTTTACCTGATTGGCACCGGGCCGGGCGATCCCGATCTGCTTACTTTTCGTGCGCTACGGCTTATGCAGAATGCCGATGTCGTGGTCTACGATCGCCTGGTGGGCGCTACCATTGTCGATTTGTGCCGCCGCGACGCCGAACGCATCTTCGTCGGCAAATCGCGCCTCCAGCATGCTATGCCTCAGGGCGAGATCAATCACCTGCTGGTGCGCCTTGCCCGTGCCGGCAAACGGGCCGCGCGGCTTAAAGGGGGTGATCCTTTTGTGTTCGGACGTGGCGGCGAAGAAATTGAAGAGTTGGCCAGCGCAGGCGTGGCATTTCAAGTTGTACCCGGCATCACGGCCGCACTGGGTTGTGCCGCTTATGCGGGCATTCCCTTGACTCACCGCGACCTCGCCCACAGCTGCGTGTTTGTCACGGGACATCAGCGCGAGGATGGCGCGGAGCCCGATTGGGTCGCTCTGGTACGGCCCCAGCAAACCCTGGTGTTTTACATGGGCGCGGCAAACTTGGCGCACATCTGCGCTCAGCTGATATCCGCTGGCATGGACGGCGCTATGCCCGCCGCCGTGGTGGAGCGCGGCACGACTCTCGCCCAGCGTGTAGTCACCGGGACACTCACTACCCTGCCTGAGGCCGTCGCCACGGCGAATTGCAGAGCGCCGCTCTTAATTATCGTGGGCATGGTTGTTGGCCTGCGCGAGCGTCTACAGTGGTTCGAGCAAGCTGTCAGCCTCAAGCCTTAGGGTCGAACTTCAGGGACACCGAGTTGATGCAATAACGCTTGTTGGTCGGACGCGGGCCATCGTCAAAAACATGCCCAAGATGGGCCTCACAGGCCGCGCAGACCACTTCGGTGCGGCTCATGCCGTGGCTGGCATCGGTACGCAGCAGCAAACGGCCCTCATCGACCCCCTGCCAGAAACTCGGCCAACCCGACCCCGAATCGAATTTGTGCTCGGAGCTGAAAAGTTCGGCCTCACAGCATATGCAGCGATAGATACCGTCGTCTTTAAGGTTGTTATAGCGACCGCTGAAGGGCGCTTCGGTGCCTTGGAGACGGCATACCGCAAAGGCTTCGGGCGACAAAGACTGGCGCCATTGCTCTTGTGTCTTGGTGGTTTTACTCATAGTGCTCTCATCCTGCTGACGGTTGGCGTGGCCGGCTTGTCTATCGCGAGCAAGCCGTGCGTGATGGCGCCGCGAGCCGTTCCCGGCCTGTGGCATTAGGACTATGATAAGACCGAAAGCGGCGCGAAAAAATAAAGATTCCGCCGTGTCTGCCGCCAAAGAAACTTGCGCCGACAGTCCGCCGCACAGCACCGCCAGTCAGGAGAATTCATGTGAGGGTCGCACTTCTTGAAGATGATCGGGACCAGGCAGCTTTATTCATCGAATGGTTAAAAGCCGCGGGGCACAGCTGTGAGCACTTTGACAGTGGTAAAGGATTCGTCCGCAACATTAAACACGACAGTTATGATGCCCTCATCCTGGATTGGATGGTGCCAGACATGGACGGCTTTGAAGTACTACGCTGGGTGCGGGAAAATTTCGACTGGCCGATCCCCGTGTTATTTGTGACCGCCAAGGATGACGAAGACGATATCGTGCGTGCGCTTGAGCAAGGGGCTGATGACTATGTCGTGAAACCGGCCAAGCAGCGTGAACTCATCGCCCGCATCACCGCCGTGGTGCGTCGCGCCGCGAGCGTAGATGACACGGTGGCTACCATCGAACAGGATCCCTTCCTGATCGACCTCAGCAACCACCAGATTGCGCGTAGTGGCGAGCGCATCGAAGTCACCCAGAAAGAATACGAGCTGATCGTTTTCCTGTTCCGCAATATCGGCCGCGTGTTGTCACGCGCTCACATACTGGAAAGCGTGTGGGGGCGTAACCCCGACATTAATACGCGCACCGTTGACACCCACGTCAGCCGTATTCGTTCGAAGCTGTCTTTGGCGCCCGACACCGGCTGGAAGCTGTCGTCCATTTACCAACACGGTTATCGGTTGGAAAAAACCATCGTCAATTGAAAAAACTCTGCGCGCCCCACGGCGCGCGCGCGGGCGCGGTTGAGCCCGGGTTGCTCGTCAAGTAAAAAGAGAGCTCGGTGTTCCCCTGGGGAATGGGGACGCGGATTGAGCATCCACCGAGCACTGCAAATGGATTCGTGGCGAGGGCATTGTTTGTCCTTGGGACTCAGAGCAGGACCCGCCGTGACGCGGTGCCGAGACACCAATCACACATCGCCCTGTTCAAAACCCTGAGGACAAGCGCGATCCCCGTGCTCAGGGAAACTGCCTCATAGCAGCCTGCGCCTCTGCTTTCGACCATAACCACGCCGCTCCTCGCACGCCACTACTGTCGCCGTGCTGAGCGATGACCACGTTGCTGACAAACGGTGGTCCGAAGATGAAAGACGGCAGCAGCGATGCGACCTCGGCCGCAATGTTGGGCAAGTTGGACAAGCCCCCACCCAGCACGACCACCTGCGGATCAAACACGTTGATGATGGTGCCGAGGGCATAAGCGAGGTGTTCAACATGCAGGGCCAGGGCGCTGCGTGCTTGAGCTTCACCCGCCGCCGCCGACGCCGCGATTTCTTCGACCTTGCGACACTGCATCGGCCCGAGCTCGTTGTAGGTGACCACCAATCCGGGTCCCGACAAATAGGTCTCGATACAATCCTCGCGACCGCAATAACAAGGGCGTGCCCGGCGTCCCCCGCGCGGCCAGGGCACTGGGTTATGCCCCCATTCCCCTGCAATACCGTTGGCGCCACGGATAGGCGCACCGTCGAGATACAAGCCGCCACCGCAGCCCGTGCCGATGATGACGCCAAAAACGCTCTGCGCACCGGCCGCCGCACCATCCGCAGCTTCGGAAACCACAAAACAATTGGCATCATTCTCGAGCCGCACAGGACGCGCGAGCCGGGACTCAAGGTCGCCAGCCAAAGGCTGGCCGATAAGGCAAACAGTATTGGCATTTTTGACCAGGCCCGTGACCGGCGAAGACGCACCGGGTATTGCAACGCCTACGGTGCCACGGCTACCGAGACTGCGCTCGGCATCATTGACCAAGTCTACGATCGCCGAGCAAATGCTCGCATAGTCGTCGCGCGGCGTAGTGACGCGGCGGCGCAGCGTTATGCGGTCGTTGCTGTCTAGAACCGCCACCTCGATCTTTGTCCCGCCCAGATCGACCCCAAGGCGTATGCTCATGTCCTTCGCTCTCGACGCTTTGGCACCTTCGCCATGCTACTGTAGAATTCGCGCCGCCGCGCACCCCTAACGCCGTAAGTAGAGTCTCATCATGATTTCAGAATTCGGTTATCAGCGTCATCGAACAATACCGGTACAGATCGGCGATATCACCGTTGGCGGTGATGCGCCGGTGGTGGTGCAATCGATGACCAATACCGACACTGCTGATGCGCTCAGCACTGCCAAACAAGTACAAGCCCTGGCGGCGGCCGGGTCGGAGGTCGTGCGTATCACGGTGGACACCGAAAATGCGGCCCGACAAGTTGGCCGCATTCGTGGTCTGCTCGATGCCATGGGATGCCGCGTGCCACTGGTCGGCGATTTCCATTACAACGGCCATTTGCTGTTGACCAAATACCCGGACTGCGCCGAGGCATTGGCTAAGTACCGTATCAATCCGGGCAATGTTGGTTTCGGACGCAAAAAAGACCACCAATTTGCGACCATGATCGAGGTTGCCATTACACGCAACAAGCCCGTGCGCATCGGCGTCAACTGGGGCAGTCTCGACCCGTCGCTGGTTGCGCAGATGATGGACGACAATGCCAAGCTGGCAGCGCCACGTGACATCAAGGCGGTTACTCGCGAAGCGTTGATCGTGTCAGCGCTGAACAGTGCAGCCAAGGCCGAAGAAATTGGTTTGCCGCGCAACCGCATCATCCTGTCGTGCAAAGTCAGCGACGTACAAGATCTGATCGCCGTTTACAGCGAGCTTGCGTCGCGCTGCGATTATGCGCTGCATCTTGGTTTGACCGAGGCCGGCATGGGCTCCAAGGGCATGGTGGCCTCGGCCGCAGCGATGGCAATTTTGTTGCAAAGAGGAATTGGCGACACCATTCGTGTCTCGCTTACACCGGAGCCCGGCGGCGATCGCACCAAGGAGGTAATCGTCGCCCAGGAGCTACTGCAAACCATGGGCATGCGCTCTTTTACGCCGCTGGTGACTGCCTGCCCCGGTTGCGGACGCACTACCAGTACCGTATTCCAGGAACTCGCCGGTGACATCCAGGCGTATGTGCGCACGCAAATGCCAGCCTGGAGCAAACAATATCCGGGCGTGGAATCGATGACCTTGGCGGTGATGGGCTGCGTTGTAAACGGGCCCGGTGAAAGCAAGCATGCCGACGTTGGCATCAGCCTGCCCGGCACGGGTGAAGCGCCGGCCGCGCCGGTGTTTGTTGATGGCGAAAAATTCACCACACTGCGCGGTGAGAACATTGCCGATGAGTTCAAAACGCTGCTCGAAAATTACATTCACAATCGCTACGGCAATAGTGCCCGCAGCACCGCCAAGGAAGACGCGTCGGCGGCATGAAACCGCGCTTCGACGAGCAGCACCGCTAGCATCCTGTCGGCGTCCCCGGCATCACAATGATTTCAGCCTGGTGGACCCTCCTGCGTGCATTCGGCGGCATCTGCGCGTTACAACGCGCGCCACAGGATATCCCGCGCTCAAATGCACTATTGGCAGTGACTACCTGCGCAAATATCGTGCTTTCGGTCATTATTTATGGTCTGAAGTCGCCCTTTGGCGACGCATTGTTGAAGGCCTTGCTCGAAACCGCAGTTTTGTTTGCGACAACTTTCGCCCTGCTGTTTCTGCTCTCATACGGACGCCGCCTGATGCAGACTTTGACTGCACTTATGGGCAGTGGCGCAATTCTCGGTGGCGTAGCTTTGCTGACGATGTTGTTGGCACCGGCTTTACCATCCGATCTCGGCTTGGCGATATTGCGCGTGAACTTGCTGCTCAATCTGATCGTTATCGCGCACATCCTGCGTCACGCGGTAAGCACATGGTTTCTAGTCGGGCTGTTGTTCGCATTTGGCTACGCATTAGTGGTCAACAAGTCGTTCACAATCATTAATGCAATGCTCGGCGCCGCGCCGACCTGATATACGAGCGACTGCGTGCACGTACATATTCTCGGCATTGGTGGCACCTTCATGGCGGGTGTCGCCAGACTTGCAGTTGAACTCGGCCACCGGGTAACTGGAGCAGACGCTAACCTCTATCCCCCCATGAGCGACCAGCTCGAAACATTGGGCGTCGCGGTCACCGACGGCTATGACGTTAGTGCTCTCAAGCCGGATCCTGACATCGTGATCATTGGCAATGCGCTGACCCGCGGTAATCCCAGCGTCGAATATGTACTCAGCAAGAATCTGCGTTACACCTCGGGTCCCGCCTGGTTACAGGATGAAATTCTGCGCCACCGACACGTGGTCGCGGTGGCGGGCACCCACGGCAAGACAACAGTTTCGAGTCTTGTTGCCTGGATGCTCGAACACGGCGGATATGAGCCCGGTTTTCTGATTGGTGGGGTAGTCGAAAACTTCGGCGTTTCAGCACGCCTTGGCAAAGGCCAATTATTTGTTGTCGAAGCCGACGAGTACGATACTGCGTTTTTTGACAAGCGCTCGAAGTTCGTGCATTACGCGCCGCGCACGCTGATCATCAATAATCTTGAATTCGACCATGCCGACATTTTTCCCGATCTCGCCGCCATATCGCGCCAGTTTCATCACTTGATACGGACCTTGCCACGTGAAGCCTTGATCGTATATCCCTCACCTGATACGGCTATTGATGCAGTGTTGGCCATGGGGCAATGGTCACGATCTGAGCGCTTCGGAACCACGGGCCCATGCGAGTGGTGTTATGCCTGGGCCAGTGATAATCAATCACTACGCATCACTGGGCCCGATGGCAGTGAAAGTCACGGTTTGAGCCCCTTGCTCGGCGCCCACAATGCACACAATGTGGTGGCCGCAGTCGCGGCCGCAGCAGATGTCGGTTTAGAGCCCGCACGGGCGCTGGCGGCGCTAGATAAATTTACCAACGTCAAACGCAGGTTGGAGTTGCGCGGACAGGTTGCCGGTGTGCAGGTGTTCGATGACTTCGCCCACCACCCCACCGCAATCGCGGCGACCATTGCCGCGCTGCGGCCGCGAGTCGAGCCACCGGGTCGCATCATCGCCGTTAGTGAGATGCGCTCTAACACGATGCGCATGGGTGTGCACGAGCACAGCCTCGCGGGCGCTTTCGCCGCTGCAGACCGAACCGCCATTCTGGTACCAGCCGAACTTTCCTGGGACATCGCCGCAGCCCTGCGTTCACTACCTGGCCACGAGCTATTCACCGACAGCGCGGTACTCGTCGCGACAGTAACCAAGTGGGCACGCGCCGGCGATGCCATACTGGTGATGAGTAATGGCGCGTTCGACAATGTGCACACACGACTGTTGAATACTCTAGAGCATGATTCATGAACGACAATACAAACGCGTTTTCGACCACACCTTTGTTTCCGCTACAAACGGTATTTTTTCCAGGAACATTACTGCCGCTGCGGATTTTTGAAGCCCGCTATCTCGACATGATCAGTGCCTCACTGCGCACCGCGCGTCCGTTTGGCATCGTACCGATACGTAGCGGGCATGAAGTTGGCGCGACCCCGGACTTCTTTCCCTTCGGAACATTGGCCACAGTGGAGTCATTTGATCAAGGTAGCGACGGACTGCTGCATGTACGCGTTCTGGGCACGGACCGCTTCCGGGTCGAAAACCACGAAGTTCAGCCCGACTCCTTGTTAGTGGCCAGTGTAAACCTCGTAGCACAGGCCGAAGAACAAAGCATCCCTGCTGATTTCGCCTATCTGAAGGCACTGCTGGCAGACATCTTCGCCGCCAACGCAGAGCAGGTCCCCTATCGCGACTGGCTGTTGGACAGCGCGTTGTGGGTTGCTTATCGCCTGGCCGAGATCTTGCCCATCACGGCCGCAACCAAGGTGGCGATATTACAGGCCGATAGTGGACTTGCCGCTTTGTCTCGCCTTGCCGCTGGCATTGAAGTGTCATCCAGTACGCCACCGCGTGGCACCCATTAAAGCGGTGCGCGCGTCCGTACGTGTTGATGCGGCAGGAAATCTATGCGACTTTTACCGCCACGCTGACTCACCCTACGCATCACTGCGTTAAATGATAAAAATAATTTTCTCGCGTGCGCTGGCCATGGCCTCGCCCGTGATGCTGTTTGTGCTGGCGGTGGCCATGCTGATCGCTTGGAGCGGCGCCGCGCGCGCGGGGGTCCTCGAAAAGCGCCCCGACGATTACAAGTGGAGGCTGTGCCCGCCGAGTACCTTGGTGCCTACCGCGCCCCCGTACGGGCAGTCGGGGATCGATGCCGAGAGCACCGAAATACGCGCTGATGCCGTTCGTGTATTGCAAGACGGTTTGAGTCAATTCTCCGGCGACGTCGAGATCAAGCGCGGCACGCAGGCTTTGAGCGCCGATATCATCACCTATGATCGTGAACACGACAGGTTTACCGCCGAGGGTCGTGCGCACATCTGGGACGACAATATGGTCTGGGCCGGTGCCGAGGCGCTGTACGACATGGGTAAGCGCGTCTCTACACTGCGCGATGGCGACTACTGGGTACATGATGGCCACGGGCGGGGCCATGCACGTCACATGCGCAACGACATGGATGCAAAAGTCACTATCCTGAAGGGCGTCGACTATTCCACCTGCCCGCTTTCTGAAGAAGTCTGGCGAGTGTCCGCTAACCGCATCCGTCTCGACCATGAATCTGAACGTGGTTCGGCCAGTCACGCGCTGCTACGAGTCTACGACATCCCGGTATTTTATTTTCCCTACGTGAGTTTCCCGATCAGCGACAAGCGCAAATCGGGGCTCTTGTCGCCGACCTTCGGCAACACAAACCAATCGGGGTTCAATTTGCAGTTGCCCTACTATTGGGACATTGCACCGAACCAGGATGCAACGATTACGCCGCGAGTCCTGACCGATCGCGGCGCGATGCTGAACGGACAATATCGCTACTTGGGCGAACAATTCGAAAGCCAACTCGACGTCGAATATCTGCCCAGTGACCGCCTGAAAGATGACCAGGCGCGCTCGTTGATCTCATTTCGGCACCGCCAGAAGATGTTGAACGACCGCGGTCGATTGCGCATGGTTTTTAGTAACGTCTCTGACGATCAATATTTCGAGGATTTTGGCAGTAGCATCGCAGCGACGAGTCAGCGCTTCCTCGATCGTCGCGCCGATTTTTTTTACAACGGCGGCAGTTATCGTGTGCGCGGCGTCGTGCAGAGCTATCAGACCATCGACAACACGCTCACGCCGGGCAGCGGCCCGTACAGACGCTTGCCGCAAATTGCCTTCGACGGCGCCACACCACACACGTATCTTGGATTCCTGCCACAACTTAGGGCCGACACCTCCTATTTCGATCGCGATGCCAGCGTGACCGGCGCCCGGATAAATGTAATACCCGCGTTATCCTATCCATTCGTGCGGCCATATATGAACATCACGCCTAAGATCGCAATCATGCAGTCGGAATACTATCTTGACGATCCACTGCGCCGCTTCAATGATCGACAGTCGCGCACTGTGCCGATATTGAGCGTTGATACAAATGTGTTTTTTGAACGTCGCATGGCGCTATTCGATAGCGACCACATTCAGACCTTTGAGCCGCGCATCTACTATCTGCTGGTACCCAAGGTACAACAGGACGACATTCCGCGTTTCGACAGCGGAAACTACACAGTTTCTTTCCGTAATCTGTTTCGCGATAACCGCTTCACCGGTCGGGACCGTGTATCAGATGCGAATCAGATCGCGACCGCCGTTACTTCGCGAATGATTGACGTTGGCAGCGGACGGGAGACTTACCGCTTCAGTGTCGGTCAAATCTACTACTTTCAGGATCGGGAAGTGCAGTTGGGGCAAGAAGGCCCGCAAACTGCGGGGACATCGGAGTTGATTTCAGAAGTCGCAACCAATGTGATCGAGAATTGGACCGCGCGTGGTGTGCTGCAATGGGATCCAAATGATTCCCGTACCGAGTTGGCAGCCGCTACTCTGCGTTACCGCCCGGACCTGGATACCGTGGTCAATTTTGGCTACCGCTTCCGCCGCGCGCTCAGTGACATTCAACAAACCGATTTTTCGCTCCGTTTGCCGGTCACCAATAACGTCGCACTGGTCGGGCGCTGGAACTATTCCGTGCAGGAGCATCGTTCACTCGAAACCCTGGCCGGCATCGAATATGAAAGCTGCTGTTGGGGCTTGCGACTGGTCGGAAGACGCTTCTTGCGCAACGCCGAGGGCGAATTCGATAATGGAATGTTTATACAGTTCCAATTCCGCGGACTGGGCGGTATCGGTAAAAAATCCGGGTCAGTACTCAACCGCGGCATACCTGGCTACGAAGATCCGTTTGAGTAACCCGCCCGCGGTTAGCCGGCAAATGAGCAAACAAACTGCTCAGCTGCCGTCGGGCGCAAGCGCGGTTGCATGGGTTACAATTGCGCCCGCCGCGCGCGCGCGGACTTTGCCGCCTGCGCCGCCGCTCCAAGGTTTGTGCTGTTCTGCAGCCGCAGTATCTGATCTGGTACCCGTGTATCCCCATGCTTGAAACTTTCATTAGCCACCGCACGTATCTCATCGTGATTGTCATATGGGGACTGCTTTCGGGATGGGCAGGCGCTGACGAGCTGGACCGCATCATCGCCGTGGTCGACGAAGACATCGTCATGAAAAGCGAACTCGACGAGCAGGCCGATCGGGTGCGCTCGGCACTGCGCCAGCAAGGCACGGAAATGCCGCCCGATACCGTACTCGAACGCCAGGTGCTTGATCGCTTGGTGCTGGAAAAAATTCAGATTCAAAAAGCCGGAGAGGCCGGCATCAAAGTCACCGATAAGGAGCTGACTAGAGCGGTCGGGGACATCGCTAAACGCAATAAGCTGGAAATGCCGCAGTTCGAAAAAATCATCGAATCAGAAGGCATATCATTCGCGCGCTTTCGCGAGCAGATAGGCCAGCAGGTCTTGATCGCAAAGCTGCGCAATGAAGAAGTCGAAAACCGCGTCAAGGTATCGGAGCAAGAAATTGAGAATTTTTTACGCAATCAGACGGCGGGCAGCGAAACGGAGCTGGAATACCGACTTTCGCATATTTTAGTATCTATTCCGACCGGAGCTAGCGAAGCGGAACTTAAAGCGGTCCGTGATAAGGCACAAAACGCCCTGCGCAAAGTCGATGCTGGCGAAGATTTTGGCGACATCGCGCTCAGTGCATCAGACGGCCAACAGGCTCTGGAACGCGGCGACCTGGGCTGGCGCAAAGGTGCCGAAGTTCCGTCTCTTTTTGCCGATGCCGTCAGCACCATGAAAATTGGTGACAATAGCGGCATCATCACGGCCCCGAACGGTTATCACATCGTAAAGCTGGTCGATAAGCGCGATGGCGAGAAGATAATGGTTGACCAGCGCAAGGCGCGCCATATCTTGATCAAACCTAACGCCCTGATCAGCCCCACTCAGGCTCAAGAGCGCTTGTTGCAACTTAAGAGTCGCATCGAAAACGGTGTGGATTTTGCGCAGCTCGCGCGCACCAATTCCGATGACCGTGGATCTGCGCTCAAAGGTGGTGAGCTTGGCTGGGTGAGCAAGGGACAAATGGTCGCCGAGTTTGAGGAAGTCATGAACCAGAGCGAGATGGGGGTCATTAGTGCGCCGTTCCGCACCGAATTTGGTCTCCACATCCTGCAGGTGACCGATGCCCGTCAGTACGACGGTACGGTCGAAGTAAAACGGGCCGCCGCGCGTCGCGCGATACGCGAACAAAAAGTTCAGGAACGGCAACAAACCTGGTTGCGCAGCCTGCGCGACGAGGCGTATGTCGAGTATCGCAACAAGTAGCACCGCGCCGGTGCGACTGGCGCTCAGCCCCGGCGAGCCGGCAGGAATCGGCCCTGATCTTGTCATTGCCGCGGCGTTGCGACCAAATCGGGCGCAGTTGCTGTGCTTTGCCGATCCACGCTTATTGGCTGCACGAGCCGCCATGCTGGGCGTTGATGTCGAACTGCGCGAAGTCCGAAACCTAGACGCACTCACCGGCGTTCCGATTGGCGTACTGCAGGTATTTCCTCTCAATGTTGCCACGCCGCCGGTAGCTGGACATCTTGATGCCCGCAACGCGCGTTATGTGCTGGATTGCCTGGATGCGGCCAGCGACGCGTGCGCCCAAGGGCAGCTCGATGGTTTGGTCACCGGGCCGGTGCAGAAATCACTGATCAGCGCCGCCGGCATTTCCTTTTCTGGGCACACCGAGTACTTGGCCGAGCGCCTAGGAGTGGCGCTGCCGGTGATGGTGCTGGTAGCCGGCACCCTGCGTGTGGGACTGGTCACGACTCACGTCCCGCTGCGACAGGTCCCTGACCTCATTACGTGCGCGCGGGTGCTCGCGACCATTGAAATCGTTCACCACCAGCTGCGTGAGCAGTTTGCCCTGGATAAACCCCGCATCGCCGTCTGCGGACTCAATCCTCATGCTGGCGAGGATCGGCACCTGGGCTGCGAGGATGATGAGCAGATACGCCCTGCCGTCGAGCAGTTGCGCGCGCGAGGCTGGCTGGTTGATGGCCCATTGCCGGCCGACACTGCCTTCACCAGCGCACACCGCAAAACTTATGACGCGATCATCGCCATGTATCACGATCAGGGCCTGGCGGCACTGAAGGCGGTTGGCTTCGGGGAATCAGTCAACGTGACCTTTGGCTTGCCGATCGTACGGACCTCAGTGGACCACGGCACCGCGCTGACGCTTGCCGGCACCGGCATGGGCCGTGCTGACAGCTTGTTTGCGGCCATAGAACTCGCGACCTCGCTGGCACTGGCGCGGAAATCCCATGCAGGAATTTGAACGCAGCTCAGCGCGTAAACGCTTCGGGCAGCACTTCCTGATCGATACTTTCGTTGTTGACCAGATCATCCGGGCCACCGACCCACGCGCGGGCGAGAAGCTTATCGAAATCGGACCCGGCGAGGGTGTTCTAACCAGCCATCTTGTCGACAGTGGCGCCGACGTACTTGCTATCGAAATCGACCGCGATCTGGTCGCACGCTTAGGCGCGCGTTTTGCCCACACCCACAACTTTACATTGCATAGTGGCGACGTGCTCAAATTCGACTTCGCAGCGCTGCCGGTGGCCAAGGGTGGTTGGAAAGTTGTCGGCAATCTGCCCTACAACATCTCGACGCCGCTGATCATGCTTCTGCTCAGCCATACCACGACCTTTGCTCGCCTGGTAATTATGGTGCAGCGCGAAGTGGCCAACCGCATGGCGGCGACCGAGGGCAGTCGCAGCTACGGTCGACTCAGTGTGATGGTACAGCGCCGTTGCTCGGTGAGGTCAATCTTGGAGATAGGCCCCGACAGCTTCAGGCCGCCGCCTAAAGTTGATTCGAGCGTAGTCGAACTTGTACCTCACGGCGTGGCCCTCAACGAGCGCTTCGAACAAGGATTGGCCGACACTGTGCGCTTGGCCTTTTCTTCACGACGCAAGACCGTCGCCAACGCCCTGCGCGGCTACGCCATAGCGAGCGTTTTTGAGCGCGCCGGAATCGACCCTGGCGTTCGTGCCGAACAACTGAGTGTCGCGGACTTCGTGCGCCTCGCACAGGCCATTCACGACTAACAAAATCCCATTGCCCCCCATCCGATGCTGATGGACGGCGCGCTTCGCAGTTCGTCGCGACCGCCGATTATGACGTTCACGTTACCCACAAATTCTGTGGATAAGCCTGTGTATGAGTGGCGTGGGAAAGGCCTGAATTGATGGCGTAACGGCTATTTCAATCGAATCGGCGAAGATTTAATCAATTCAAACGTAATGACATATATATCAGTTAGTTATGTTTTTTACTGGAAGTGAAATCGCGACAAAACTAGGTAAGTATCGATCAAATCTCAGGTGCTCCGTCGGGATGTGCATAACACCCACGGACCAAACGTTTTGAACGCGATTCTGGCCTGCTTATCGGTTGCCACAAGCAAGCTTCGCAGCCACTGCGAATGGCTACCTCCCAACTACGAAAGTTAAGTCGCGTGTAGTGATCAGACGCCGCGCTTCAGCCCAGTGCGGATCATTGCGATAACTGGCGCGGTGCGCGGCTCGAAGCCATGCCAGATCGAAAATGCGGCGGCGGCTTGCTCGACTAACATGCCCAGACCGTCAATGACTCGCAGCGCACCAGCGTCAGTAGCCCAGGCCATAAAACGCGTGGGTGTCAGGCCGTACATCATGTCGTAGCACAGGGTGCGCGCGTGCAGGACATTGGGAGCAAGCAAGGGCGTTTCACTGCGCAGACTGAGACTCGTCGCGTTGATGATGACATCAAAGGAGAGGTCCACCGCAGCCCCCCAGGGTAATACCTCGACGCGTCCAGAAGCCGCGTTGGCATTCACGACAGCGACGGCGCGTTCGGCAGTTCGATTGGTCACAAAAATCCGGTCCGGGCCGACATCAAGTAATGCGGGCAATACCCCGCGCGCAGCCCCGCCCGCGCCGATCAACAAAATTCGTCGTCCTCGCAGTGACTGTCCGTGGTTTTTTTCGAGATCTCGTACCAGGCCCAGACCGTCGGTGTTGTCCGCCACGACCCCGCGCGCGTCGAACCACAAAGTATTGGCCACGCCCGCGCGCGCTACGCGTGGCATGCGGACATCCGCCAAAGCACACGCTTCTTCTTTTAAAGGCAAGGTGACATTGAGTCCGCGGCCGCCCGCGCTGCGGAATTCGGCAACTGCCGCGTATAACCGGCCCGGCGCCACTTCCACTTTATCGTAGAGCAGTTCGAATCCGAATTGAGATGCGAACGCGGCGTGGATAGCAGGCGACTTGCTGTGCGCAATCGGGCTCCCGACCACGCAGAAATAGGGCAATGTGGTCGGCTTGGTGAACCATTCAGCCATAACAATCGAGCCGTCGTCGGCAGCGTTCGGAGCCGACGCTCAGGCCGTGCCTGGCATCTGTTCTATCAAGCCACCCAGGAGGACGTAAGTTTCGAACCCGCGTTCGCCCATCAAGAAGGCGGCCGCCGAGCTGCGACGCCCGGTATCGCAATAAACGATGTAGGACACATCTGAGTTCAAGGAATCGGTTTTGAGTCTAAGCATGAAGAGCGGGATATTCATGCTGCCAGCGATACCGTTGTTTGAGTGCTCGCTTTCAAGTCGCACGTCGAGCAATTTGGCGCCCTTGGAAACCCGCTCTTTCGCTTCGTCTAAGCTCAGCCAATTGAGCATGGGCTCTCTAAGCAGCGCGTTAAAGTTCTCCTTTGACAAGCGCATGAGGATGCCGTCGGATTCCATCGTGATGTTTGCATTGCGTTTAGCTTCTGAAAGCAGCGCTTCCTCACCGAAAGCGTCGCCATCTTTGAGAGTCGCCAAGACCAATTCGCTGCCAGTCTTAGACGCACGTGTCACCTTCGCATTGCCGTGCTTGATGATGTAGTAAAAGTCGCCGTCGTCGCCTTGTTTAATGATGACGTCACCATTGCGCACTGGCACTTCTTGCATGCCCATGAACATCGCCTGGATGTTCGCGGGCGGCATCTGCAGGAAAGCCTGAGACTGAAGAATGCGCGTCATCCAGTCGCAATCACTGTCATCGCCGCCCTCACCAACGACGATTTCGTTGACCTCGATGCCCGACAGCTGATCCCAAGTCAAAAGGATGTCGAGTAGATCGCTATCGAAGCGCGTGATCTTGCACTGGGTCTTGGTTTTTGCGGTCTGTTTGCGCGGTTGGGCATTGGCCAGAGGATGCTTCGCCGCGTCTGAGCCACCACGTACCGTTGTCGAAGCGCCCGCTTCGTCGGAAAACACGATTTCTCCATCAAGCAGGTAAATGGTCTTGCGATCGGTATCCCCGGTCTTGAATATCACTTTGCCGGGGCCAATTTCCTCGATATATGCCTTGCCAGAGAGCTCCTGGAAATTCTCGGCATTGAGCGCGTTGGGCGGTACCAACGTCTTGAGGATGTTTTTATCGACTAGTTGACCGTCTGCCATGGGTTTTGACTGCTTAGATAAACGCCTGAGCTGCTTGTGAGTACTGCGATCTGAAACCCGAATTGATCCGGCAATGAGGGATCAACAGCGAATAAGTCGCTGCGCACAGCCCATGTCTGCGACGTTGCGAAGCGTGATTACAGCCACTTATTGTAAGCCCACACTACAAATCATGGGAATGGCTTTGTGGCTGTAGTGCCGTCACAAAACCGGTCACGTGCAACATCGCGCGCTCCATTTGGCGCACGATGTGCGCCAGCCAACTTGCAGCCTACAGGTTGTAACCTCTTTCATCGTGCTCGCCGAGGTCAAGTCCTTCGGTCTCAATCTCCGGCACGACACGTAGACCAACTAGAGCCTGGGTCACTTTGAGCAACACGAACGTTGCTAATCCGCAGTAGACCGCGATGGCCACCACACCTGTGAACTGGATGGTGACTTGTTGTCCCAACGAAACACCTTCCGCCAAACCCTTGCCGCCAAACTCGGCGGCAACCACCACGCCCGCCAGTAACGTGCCGAGAATGCCGCCGACTCCGTGCACTGGAAAAACGTCCAGAGAATCGTCAATACGTAACACGCGTTTGATGAATTGGGTGCTCAGATAACAAACTGCGCCCGCTGTTAGCCCGATCAGTAGTGCGCCCATCGGACCCGCTACTCCAGAGGCCGGGGTGATGGTTCCAAGGCCGGCTACCATACCTGTCACGATACCGAGCACGCTCGGTTTACCGTGTTTCAACCATTCGATAGTCATCCACGACAATGCGCCCGCCGCAGCTGCGATATGGGTAACAAGCATGGCCATCCCCGCGTCGCCGTTGGCTGCCACCGCGCTGCCTGCGTTGAACCCAAACCAGCCTACCCACAGCATCGAGGCCCCGGTGACGGTCATCGTCAAATTGTGCGGCGGCATGGCCGTCTGGGGAAACCCTCGACGGTTACCGAGCACGAGCGCTGCGACCAGTGACGCAATGCCCGCGTTGATGTGTACTACCGTTCCCCCCGCAAAATCCAGCAAACCCATCTGCATGAGCCAGCCGTTGCCCCATACCCAGTGGCAAACGGGCACGTAGACCAGCATCAGCCAAAGCCCACTGAAGAGCATGACGGCAGAAAACTTCATACGCTCGGCGTAAGCACCAAGGACCAGGGCCGGTGTGATGATGGCGAAAGTCATTTGAAACATGAGGAAGATGGATTCCGGAACCGTACCGGACAGGCTATCGCGACCAACACCCGCCAATAGGAATTTCCCGCCGCCGATATATTTGTTCCAGTTGCCGCCGTCGCCAAAAGCCAGGCCGTAGCCCGCGATAACCCACAGCACCGAAATCAGACAGGTCAAGGCGAAACATTGCATGAGGATGGACAGCACGTTTTTGCTGCGAACTAGACCACCATAAAACAGGGCGAGACCGGGAAGTGTCATGAACAAGACCAAGGCTGTTGATGTCAACATCCAGGCGCTGTCGCCGCTATTTTGACCATCGGCGCGAGCCAAAACCGGCACCATAAGCAGAAAAAAGCCGAGCAAATTTCGTGACATGCAAAGTCTCCCCTAATTTCTCTTTTTTATTTCTCACCTACCGCGGCCCCGATGCAGGTCGAAGCTCGCGCCCACGAAAAAAACTCACACGCCGGCATTGTTGCCGCACGGTTGCAAGAACGTGTCATGGAATCTTGTTGCACAGGATACACTAGCGCAGTATGAAACTGCCCAGTTTCAGTGCGCGTGCTTAAGCTATTGGGTCTCGGAGGTTCTACGTCCTGCTGCGCTCTCCGCCGCCGCAGTCGCGGTGGCGGTCGTTCACGATTTTAGCGGGTCGCCCAAACCGCTGATACGGCTCGATCTCAGAGCGCTTCGGTGCCCATTTCGCCCGTGCGGATGCGCACGACTTCAAGTAGTTCGGTCACGAAAATCTTTCCGTCACCAATCTTACCGGTACCCGTAGCCTTCTTAATTGCTTCTATGACTGCGTCGACCTGATCGTCGCCTACAGCCACCTCCAGCTTGGACTTTGGCAGGAAGTCAACGACGTATTCGGCCCCACGGTAAAGTTCTGTGTGGCCCTTCTGGCGTCCGAATCCTTTGACCTCGGTAACCGTCAATCCTTGGATGCCGATTTCCGATAGGGCTTCTCGGGCGTCATCGAGTTTGAACGGTTTGATTATCGCAGTGACAAGTTTCATTAAGTACTCCTCATCGTCAGGTCGGTGGCTGAAACCTGCGGCCGCTATCCGGCCGCAGGCGTATCAATCGTCTCTAACTCACACGAGCACTGCGTCTATTCCAAGCGGCTTCGAGAAACTTACCAGAGGCTAGATACAGCAAACACGACCCCGTTACACAGGCCTTCGTTGTTCGTTAACTCGTCGCAGCCTTTGTCGGAATCGTTCCAGGAAAGGTTGAAATTCAGCTTGCCAAGCGCTTTGCTGATCCCGAAGGAGTAATGCACATACTCGTAACCATCAAGAGCCGGAGCGCCACTGGTCTCATCGCCTTCAACCGCCAAGTAGCCCAGTGTCACCGAAATACCAAAGTCGTAGGGAGCGGTCGCGCCTAAAGTGCCAAAACCATAGACACTCGTGCCATCTTCACCAAAGTAATCTGGTGAGACGTAGACGCCGCCTTTAAATGTCGGGTTAAAAGGCGCCTCTTTGAAAGCGTAACTGGTCTTGAAATAGGCTTCCTGGTAGTCATATTCCGCGCCTGCGGACAATAACGCGCCGGTATTGGTATCGAAGATTTTTTTGTCTTCGTTATTAGCCGGGAAGGTGTAGATGATGCCACCGACGTCCCAACCTATGCCGTTAGGTAGCGTGCCGGCGAAACCACCGTAGATATCAAGTTCCATCGAGGCGCGGTTATTGACCGATTTACCCACGGCAGCCACCGCGCTAATCGGCGACAGCTCGACGTTGGACGCCCAAACTCCGGCGTACAGGCCAACCGGCTTGTACTGCCAGTCCACCCCACCCTGGACTGCAGGGCCGTCGCCAGAGCGGGTGATACCGCGGAATATGTAATCCGTAGCCAAGGTAACATTGGCCGAGAATACATGGGGCGAGTCGGGGTCATCCGCCGCAATTGTGCCCATCGACACGCTTGCGAGTGCGACCGTCGCACCAAAAACACTCAATTTACGCATCACTTTTCGTTTCCTCCGGAAATTCAGGTATTGATCGCCACTAGTTTAGCCTATTCCGCATCGCCGGTGAGTGTTTCCTATACGGATGCACCATGCGTGCCATAGAACAAATTATAATTTGAAATTGGGTGGTTACAAGGTTTTTTTAAACAATAGTCTTATGGAAGGCGAGCGATACGGCTAATTCTACGCACCGTTACTAGACGCTTTTAAAGGAAGCGACTCATTCTGGGGCGCAATTGCGGTGGAAGTAGAGCTTCACTCGCTTTACCCTCGCAGCTTCCAGCAGGAAAAAAACCATGATCGACTTGAAGACAATAGAAGCCATCTCTGAACGCATAGGTGCGCTTTTGCCGGCGGATCTGAGTGCACTACGCGGCGAGTTCAATGCCAACGTCAAGGCGCTGCTCGAAGCCAGCTTGGTGCGCATGGATTTGGTTACCCGAGAAGAGTTCGACGCCCAAAATACGCTGTTGCGGCGTACCCGTGAAAAGCTCGACCTGCTCGAAAAACAGCTATCCGAGCTCGAGGGCGTCAATCTGTTGGCTTAACGGTTAAAAAAAGTTTCGACGAGCCACACCGCATTTGGCTACACTGAAACCTCGCTGACGGTTTTTTCCGCCTCGCAGGAAGCGAGGCTAAATTTGCAGGGAACGCATGTCACTCGCCATCGCACTGAGTCGTAGCCAGGACGGTATGGATGCCCTGGGCATCTGCGTCGAAACCCACCTGTCCAACGGACTACCGTCCTTCACGATCGTCGGTCTGCCGGAAACTGCGGTTCGCGAAAGCCGCGAACGGGTCCGCTCAGCCCTGATTAATTCAGGCTTTGAGTTTCCGCAACGACGCATTACCGTCAATCTCGCACCTGGAGGCATTCCCAAGGAAGGCACCCGTTTTGATCTCGCCATCGCCATCGGAATCCTGGCCGCCTCGCACCAAATTCCGTTACCGGCGCTGGCAGATTCGGAATTCGTCGCCGAACTGGCCTTAAATGGGGCCCTGCGCGCGGTTGGCATGACCCTGGCGGCCGCCCTCGCCGCTCGCAACGCCAAACATGTTCTGTTCGTCGCCGACGCGGACGGCGACGAGGCCGCCCTAATCGTTGATGCTCAAATTTTCGCCGCAACCTCCCTAC
>JAYUQF010000509.1:0-2842 GCA_043756885.1 Pseudomonadota bacterium | reverse complement strand
GCGCCCCACCATAAAAGGGAGAATGAACATGACTGTACCCGTCCGCGCTTCGAACACCCCCTACGCTGTCGAAGTCGAAGCTGGCAAGAGTTATTACTGGTGTGCCTGTGGCAAAAGCACCAAACAACCGTTCTGCGACGGTGCGCACAAGGACACCGGCATGACACCATTGAAGTTCGAAGCAACTGAAAGCAAGAAGGTGTTTTTCTGCGGCTGCAAGGCCACCGCCAAACAACCCTTGTGTGACGGCACTCACTCGAAGACCTGATTTGCATGTTTCGGCAGCGCGTCGTGAGTAGCGACGCGCGCCTTTTTAAATATCAAACCTGCGCCTGACTGCTCAGTCAGTTTTTAGAGTGCCGGCAAGCCACAGCGCCCCGCCGGCCTAAACCAGCGCCGGCATCACTTCCGAGGCAAACAGTTCAAGCGAGCGCTTGCTCTGTGCGTGGCTGAGCGTGCCCCAGGCAAAAGCACCGATGAAATAGTTGATACCACTTTGTGCGACCAGGCGTGTGACCTGCTCGCGGATGCGTTGTGGTGAGCCAACCAGCACCGTCTCGGCGCTTATGCCCGCATCCCAATCAAACAACATGTCCACGCTGTGATCATCATGGTGATGCCACAGTCGCGTGATGGACTGGTACCAGTCGCGGTAAGCCGGACGCGCAATCCGGAGTGCTTCTTCGTCGCTGTCCGCGATAAAGATCTGACGCAAGGTCGCAAGCTTGGGTGTTTGCACATGACCGTTGATGCGCTCCAGATCATCGCGGTGGCGTGCCCAGATCTCCTTGTATTGCTCGATCAAGTTGCGAATATGGGCGATGGGGCCGAGGGTTGCGAAGTGATACCCGTGGCGCGCGGCGTACTCAACACTGCTGGGGTTATGGGTTGGGTACCACAGCGGCGGATAAGGCTTTTGCAGCGGCTGGATAACCATCGGTACCGCATCGAAATGAAAGTGGGCGCCGTGGTGGTTCAACACTGGCTGGCTCATGCCGGCGCGCAACACGCTGAGCGCCTCGTCAAAAATTTCGCGCGTAGCAGCTGGGTCGATACCAAAATACCCCAGTTCGTAGGGCGACACGCCGCGGCTGATACCAAGCTCCACACGCCCGCCACTGAGATGGTCAAGCATGCAGATCTCTTCGATCAAACGCAGCGGGTTATAGAGCGGCAAGAGAAACGCCAGCGGCCCGAATCGAATACGTGAAGTACGCTGCGCAACCGCTGCAAGAAATACCGCTGGGGACGGTGCCATGCCCAGCGGCGTGGCGTGGTGCTCGGCCAGGTGATAGCCAAAAAAGCCGGCGCGATCAGCGGCCTCGATCAATTGCAGACGTTCTTCGTACAACTGCGCCGTGGTGCCGTTGCTGCGATCGATCCAATCGGACATGCCAAATTCAACGCTAGTCATACTCTCCCCTCACAATTTGTTCTGGTGGCGCGACAAAACGCCGTCGTTAGGTTGCCCGGGCGGCGCATGCAGCGCGCCGACTCAGCGCAAGCTGCGATAAAAAGTTCGAATATCCTCGATCAGCGCGGCCGGCTCTTCCATCGGTGCAAAATGCCCGCCTGTCTTCATTTCCGTCCAATGTTTGAGATTGTAAAAACGCTGCGCCCAGCTGCGCGGCAACATCACCACCTCGTGGGGAAATACCGCCACGCCGGTGGGCGCCTCGACCAGCGGCTGCCGATCGTGAGTGGGGCGCCAGGGATTGTGTGCACACTCGTAGTAATACCGCGCCGAGTTTCCGAAACTCTGAGTGGTCCAGTAGATGGTCAGGGTCGTGGCCAGATCGTCTTTACTGAATCGACGCTCAACATCACCACCACAATCGCTCCAGGTGCGACGCTTTTCGATGATCCAGGCGGCGAGACCGGCTGGCGAATCGTTCAACGCAAACGCCAGGGTTTGCGGTTTGCTCGCCTGAATGGCGGAGTAACCTGTTTCACCTTCGAAAAATTTCTGATTGCGCTGATGCATGTGCGCCTCTTCCGGCGCAAAAATCTCCGCGCCAGGAAATGGCGCGGTGAACACATCCAGCGGCACCATCAAGTGCAGGTAAATACCGATCAGATGTTGTGCATAACGGTGCCCCAGTTGGGCGGTCAGAATCGCGCCCCAATCACCACCACCGGCGGCGAACTTGTCGTAGCCCAATACATCGCGCATGAGCTTCACCCATAGATCAGCCGTGCGCCAGAAATTGATGCCGGTGGTGGTCAGCGGATTGGAATATCCGTAACCCGGCAAAGACGGCACGATCACATCAAACGCATCGGCCGCGTCACCACCATAGGCGGCGGGATCCGACAGCGGGCCAATGACCTTGTGCCAGTCCCAGAATGTCCACGGCCAGCCGTGACTTAAGATCAGCGGCACCGGTTTGGGCCCTCTACCACGCACATGGATGAAATGAATGGGCATGCCGTCAATATTTGTCATGTAATTGGGCAGGCTATTGATGGCTGCTTCATGTCGGCGCCAGTCGTAACTGGTTTCCCAGTAGTGCAGAAAATCTTTCAGGTAGGCGCCATTGGCCCCATAACGCCAATCATCGTTGCCAAACTCTGGCGCCAGGCGCGTACGTCGCAGACGGTTACGCAGGTCGTCCAGTTCGGCCTGGGCAACATTGACAGTAAACGGGGTGACTGTGCTCATGACTCTCCCTTGCCGCACTTCGGCGGTTTCATATCATTGTTTTTAAGCCCGACAGCGGCACTGCGCTGGCAAACCCGACCCGGCACTACCCCAACGAATGATACGCCAGACAATTACGAGGCCATGCACCCGCATCGAGCTGCGTTTTGCGGCCGGCCAGGGAACACGGAGCGGCCCATG
>JAYUQF010000508.1:0-7676 GCA_043756885.1 Pseudomonadota bacterium | reverse complement strand
CCTGGTAGTCGGGCCAATGGGCCAGATTGTCGATCACATAACCGATCGATGGATTACCCATTTCGTTGGCCGCCAGCAGTGGCGCCCATACCTGCTGCTCAAGGCGCGCTTCGCGTGCATCGTGAAATAAGGTGGTGAGGAAACCAACGTTGAGCAGGCTCGGCGCATTACGTTTAACGGTGCGACCTTCGATGCCAACGGCGGTGGCCAGATCGTTGACCGCAAAACCTTGGGCTGGCACATGGCACATCGCGCACGACAACGTGCGATTTAAAGACAGGCGGCGATCAAAAAACAGCCGTTCACCCAGTAGGACCTGCGCCGCTGTGTCTGGCCCGCCCTGCATGGCGCGTGGCAGACCAAGCCAGGCATCAGCGTGCGACGCCGCGCTGGATGATGGGGTTTTGTTGGTGTCCGCCGACCCGGCAGTGTTGATGTCGCCTTGTTCCAGCAGCAGCGTTTCAATATCGGCTGCCAGCGTGTCGGCGTGCAGGAAAGACGGGCTGTAAACATTGCGCACACGATTAAACGAATCAATCAGGAACACCCGCAGGATGTGGGCATAAGCATGGCCGCCACTCTGCTGGATTGATTGTTGATAAGCCGCCAGCGTGGGCGCCAGCGAAACAAGGTCAGGACTGGTGACAAAATCCCAGGCGACCCCCGCCGGACGGAAAGGCTTGGCATAACGTTCGAGCGTGGCGGGTGTATCGCGCGCGGGATCAAAGCTGAAACTGACCAGACGCAACTTGGGTGCGATACGCGCGTCAGCCTGCAAGCGTTTGGCGATTTGTCCCATGACAAAACTCGCCAATGGACAGCCGTTGACGTCGTCGCAGTGGGTATAGATAAAACTGAGCAGGGTCACACGGCCGGCGTAGAGTGTGTGCAGGCGGCCACGCTGGCCTTTTGAATCAAGGTAAGGCGCGTCGCTTGCAGCTTGTACCGGGGGAAGTTGATAACTACCCGGCGGCGGGGCCTGGAAGTTCAGCGCGCCGTAACCCGGCGCGAGCACCACCGGTGGACCTTGGGCTTTATCGTGGGCAGCCGCGCTGGTGACGAGCAATACACTTATCAGCAGCAGGCTGGACGCGCCAGCGCGCATCCACCTCACAACGGGCACCCGCCGGTGCCGCGCCGCCTCAAGGTTGGACTGCAACCTGCGGTTCGGCGGTCGGCACTGCGGCATACAACGCGCGTGCACCGAAGCGCATCTGATGCGGACGGCCGAGTTTGGCCGCAATGAAGTCAATGGCAAATTTCTGCTTCAACTGCTCGCCATCCCAGCCATAGGCCTTGAAGTACTGCACATCGCCGTCCTTGCCTTCTTTTTTATCCCAATTGCCGAGCAGCGACGAGGTGTAATAGATGCGTTTGCCGTCCCAGCTCTGGGACAGCATGTTGACCTGGTCACCAATTTTCTGGGTGAAGATTTCTTTCGCCTGACGTGGATTGGAAACGTCGTACAAACGTGTCATGCCATCGTTCCAGGTGTTCACCCACAAACGCTGATCGTCAGCGGAGATCGAGATATCAACCGGCAGCGGGATTTTGCTCGCCTCGCCAATGTCACCCACTGGCGCAGAGCTCCATTCACCCTTGGCGTCGGCGGCCAGCAACCAGATCTTGGAAGTGAGCGCGGTGGTGGTGAAACAATAGTCATGGGTCGCGCCCCAGGCGCAGCGCACCTCAAGCGGCGCACCTGGCACGTCCAGGATCTTGATGGGCTTGCGGGTGTGCAGATTCCACACCACAGCGGTATTACCAAAATGTTTCATGGCCTGTGGATCGGCCATCATTTTGCCGAGATCCATCATGTAGTTGTTCCAGCCGGTAAACGACGAAGTTAACAACACATTCAAACGCGGCAGCGCGCGCACGTCATAACCGTAACCATCGGCGAACTTGCCGGATTTCACCGCACCTTGCAGGTCGCCGTCTTTGGGCATCCAGTAGGTTGCGATGTAGTCGCCTTCGTTGGTGTATTCCACCATCGCCGTAGCACCACCGTGATCTTTGTGATTGGATAAACCCGTCACGAGCATACGACCGGGCAGCGCGTAAGTGGTGTGTGGGCCAACTACGCCGCCGCTTTTTTCGACAAAATCACCGATGGTTTTTTTCAAGGTCGGTTTGGCCGGATCGCTTTTCAGATCGAAAACGAAAATTTTGTTGGTATCCAGGCCAGCGGCCCACAGCATCGACCGATCGTCCGTTAAGTCCGAATGATGGGCTTCGTTGCGCCCACCCACCGACAGCGAAGCGATCACTGTGCCGTACGCTTTTGAGGCCGGATTGACATCAACCGTCACGAGCTTGTCCTGCTCATCGCCGAGGCCGGGCACGCCGAGTGTCCAGATGTAAATGAAATCTTCCTGGCCGACGATCTTCGCCATATAAGGCGACAGACAGGTTTCGTCAGCCGCAAGCTGGCTGCTCAACATGGCGCAGCTCAGCCCCAACGCAAAATGCATAACGCGCAGCAAGCGGCCGGCGGACAGTCGGTGAGTCGTAGTGCGTGATTTCATGCTCGCCTCCAGAAGTGATTGCCGCAGCGCGGCGCCGGGCTTGAACCATAATCCAGGGTCAGGGGATTAGCAAATGCAGACGCTGTGTGCGATTGGATGCCGAACTTTGCCCGCCGCTCAATCGAAGCGCCGGCGCAAACCGCTCACGCGCTGGGATGCGAGCAGGGCCAGCAGCACGGTCGCGCCGCACAACACACCAAAATTTGCGGTGGGTGCAAATGTCGCCGTGCCGATGATCGCAAGTCCCGCGCCGACGCTGACAGTGCCTATACCGATGACCGTACTGCCGTAGGGATCGGGTATCGGTGGTGGTGCGCTGCCGTCCTGCAGAGCGGTCGCGGTAGGCGCTTGTATCAGTTGACGACCGGCAGTGCGGATTTGCACGAACAGTGCAAATGCGACTGCACTGGCACAGACCGTCATGACATCCAGGCGCAGGCTGTGCCAGCCGGCAACGCCCATCACGCCCACGGCGGCGATCAGGGTCGGCGTGAGCATGCGGCTCGCGGCATGCGGCGTGCGGCCGCTCAAGATCACCAGGGCGAGACTGGCCAAGGCAGCGAGTGCGCTGACCACCACCAGCGTCGGTGCCAGTAGATCAGCCATGCGCGCGTAGATCACATAAGGTCCGCTCAAGCGATAGTCCTGGGTCGTCAATCCGAGTTTTTTGTGCAGACCGGATTCCAGCGCAGCCAGTTGTGCAACGCGCGAAGTGTCACTGGGCAGGTCACGCATCCGGACGTGGATACGCGCTTGGTCGCGCGCTATTTGCACATAGGGGTCGATCAGCGATGCGCGTACGCCCCGTGGCAGGCGCTTGTACATCACGTTCAACTCGAACGGGCTGAGCGGCACGCCGTCATTCAAGTGCTGGCCCACCTCTAACAACGAGGCCAGCGATAGTACGCGGCCAACGCTTTGCTGTTGTTCCAACCAGCGGTGCACGTTTGCAATACGTTTGACCCGCGCCGAGGTGAACCACTCGTCATCGTTACGCGGTTCCGACGCACCAGCACGTTTGGGCTCCTCAGGCTCGGCGATCGGCGGCGCAGTGACCACTGCCGTGGCTGGCAGCGTGAGCACCACATCGAGGCTCAGCGCACCACCGAAGGCTTGTTCAATCAGCGCCAGTGTTGAGCGTGTGGCGCTGGTGGTGGGCAGGTAATCGGCGATGCTGCCGTTCTGGATAAAACGTGGCAGACCATCAATCGCCGCCACTGCCAGTGCGCAAGCGAGCGTCACGCTTAACCAACGGGCAGGTATGCCGATGGGTACAGGCGATAAAGCCTGCGGCCGTCGCTGCACTACCGCAAGCAGACAGGGGCCAATGCCAAACGCGGCCAGCCATGCGCACAGCAGGCCGCAGAACAGCATGCCACCGAGCTCATGCACCGGCAGCAAAGGACTCAAAGACAAAACGATAGCCAACAACAGCAGCACACCGGTAGCGGGCAGACTCGCATTAATAGCGTGATCAACAGTGGCCACGAGTACGGCGTGCGGGTCGTCGGTGTTGCTGAGCGAGACGTGCAGCTTGTAACTGACCCGCAGTGTAAAGGCGAGACTGACTGCAATGACCACCACCAGGGGCAACACGGCAGCGGCAGTTACGCCAAACACGCCGTGTGTGAGTTGCCACAGACCGCTTGCCGCGACGACCGCCGCGAAACCACAGGCGAGTTCCAGGGCGGGCAGGCGCCGTGTGCCGGCGGCGATCAGCACAGTCATCACCAGCAGTACCAGGGCCGGTAGACGCAGCATGTCCCGGGCTACCGCTGAGGCAACTTCCTGCGCCAGGACCGGTGCACCGAGCAAACCGAGTTGCGCGTGCTCGTGGTGGGTCGCCAATAAAGCGCGCAGCGCAGCGATGGTGGCAGCGTAGCTCGTTTGTGACGGACCAGGGGCTGCAGGTTGAGTGTCGAGGAGCGTTGCAGAAGCCGGCGCGCTGAGGGCCACCAGCAGTACGCTGGTGCGACCATCGGCACTGAGCAATACGCGACCAAACAAGGGGCTGTTGGCAAGTTCCGTGCTGGCAGAGGCAAAGTCCACATCGGTGCTGCGCAAGGTGCGACGATTTTTGTCGATTTGCGCAAGCGGACCGCGTACTTGCTGCACCAATGGCACATCGAGCACCGAAATGACGCTGGCGACCCCCGGCACAGCCCTTATCTCGCGCGTCAGTTGTTCAAGCAGGGCCCGCGTCGCAGGCGCTTGCAGGCCGGCCGGTGCAGCGACGGTCACCAGCACCGACTCGGGCAGGTGGAACACGGCACTGGTTTCGCGCCAGCTTTGCAGCTCGGGGTTATCTGCGCTCAATAAAGTCCGCGTTGAAACCTCGACGGTGAGGTGAAGCAGTGCAGTGGCGAGGGCCCCGAGCACAACAAGCTGTAAGAACAGCAGCGTGCGCGGCCATTGCAGGATGATCCGCGCTGCGGTGGTGGATAAATCTGCCACGAGTGTGCTGTTCCAGGATGGGTCGGAGTTGTCATTGTGCCGTAACTTGCGCGCTGGCGGGCTGCGGTTGGCAAGCCTCGGGGGCGATGCGATCATGCTCGGGGCCCCGTAAACCCAACAGCCCACACGGATACTTCATGGCCGGCCTCGATCGCGACACCATCTGGGAATTTTTTCAGCATCTGGCCGAGGTTGCCGCGCGCGAGACCTTGCCGCGCTTTCGCGCACCCCTGGTCATCGACAACAAAGACGCCGAGGGGGGCTTTGATCCGGTCACCGTGGCTGACAAAGCCGCCGAGGCGGCCCTGCGCGCGGCTATCACTGCGCGATTTCCACAACATGGCATCCAGGGCGAAGAGGAAGCCGACAAACGTGGCAGCAGCGTGTGGTCGTGGATCATCGACCCCATCGACGGCACACGCAGCTATGTCTGCGGTATGCCGACCTGGGGCACCCTGATTGGATTATTGGAAAATGGCGTGCCGCGTTACGGCATGATGAGCCAGCCCTTTACCGGCGACTGTTTCATCGGTGGCGCCGGGCAAGCAGATCTCTTCAGTCATGGTCAGCGCACCCGTCTTGTCTGTCGGCGGGACAGGGATCTGGCGGCTGCGACGCTGTATTCCACCACGCCGGAGATGTTTGCAGTGGGTGCTGAGCTCGACGCCTTCAACGCCTTGTCGCGGGCCGTGCGTCTGACTCGTTTCGGTGCCGACTGTTACGGTTATTGCCTGCTGGCGGCGGGTTATGTCGACTTGGTGGTGGAAGCCAAGCTTGGTTTTTACGACATCGCGCCGTTGATTCCCATCATTGAAGCCGCAGGCGGGGTAGTCACCGACTGGTCGGGCAAGCCCATGCGTGGTGGTGGGCGCGCGGTGGCGGCCGCCAGCGGCGCATTGCATACGGCCGCGCTTGCGATCTTGCGCACGGCGAACTGAGCGTGTTTGACATCGCGGTGGTCTGCGCGCGTTGTCAGCCGCCAACCCGCGCGCACTTTGCGGCCATAACACACGCCGCCACGCTGGCACAGCGCGTCGTGGTGCTGGTGCTGAATGCTGACGACGCCCCATCACCGGCCAATCCTTTTGATAACAACACACGCCGCGCGTTGCTCGAAGCCGGCTTGGGCGGCACGCCGGCCGCGATCCTCATGTTGCGCGACCGCCGCTATGAACCCTTGCGCTGGGCAGCGGCTGCGGCGGCCGCGGTGTGTGCGGCGGCGGGCGAAGGTTCGGTGGTCGTGCTCGCCGATCAGAGCGAGACGAGCACCACGCTGCCTCTGCCGACGCACTGGCGCCGGGCACCCGAGGCAGTGGCCCTGGCCGCTGCCGAAAGCGCAGTGCGAAATTGTTTAGTGGGCGTCGCGGGGCCTGACTGGGCACAACTTGCCGCCCTCGTGCCGCCGGGCGTGAACCATGCGCTGCAAGCCGTAGCTGCGGGTCCGGCCTTTACCCGCATCACGGCCGAGGCCACCTTCCTGGCGCACTATCGGCAGGCCTGGCACGCCGCGCCCTATGCGCCGATGTTTGTGACCGTCGACAACGTCGCCACCTGGCGTGATCAGGTGCTGCTGATCAAACGCGCGCAGCAGCCCGGCCTGGGACAATGGGCCCTGCCCGGCGGATTTATTGATCTCGACGAGACCCTGGTGACCTCGTGTCTGCGCGAACTGCGGGAGGAAACCGGCATCACGCTCGACGCCGCGGCGATCCGGTCCCATCGTGTATTTGACGATCCGCTGCGTTCGCAACGCGGGCGCACCATCACCCACGCCTATCGTTTTGTGCTGGACGACTTGCCGGAGCCACCTTTGGCGATAGGCGCCGACGACGCGGCGGCGGCGGCCTGGGTGCCGATTGCAGCGCTGCGTCCCGAGCGGCTGTTCGACGATCATTATTTCATCCTGCAAACCTTGTTAGGGCTCGACTGAGCAGCGGCCACCCCCCGCAACTCGGCGCCGCATGGTCAATAAGCGGCCGGCCCTGCCGCTATGACGGTCATGAAAAACGTCGTGCTTCGCCCCCTGTTATTACGCCTGCTGTGCAGCGGTTTTGTGTACTGCAGCTTGATGGCCGTGGCGTTACCCGCCTTGGCCTTGTCGAGCCAACAATCACTGCTCAGTGCCATGCAAGAACTGGCGAGCGCACCAGCGACGACCCGCGCGGCGTTTGTCGAAGCCGCCGTCGCGGAGTTGAGCGCCGCTTATCGCGCTGCTGCCCAACAAGATGGCAAACGTGGCAAGGGCGCCAAAAAAGCCAAGACCTGGAACGCGGGCACACAAGCCTATGTGGCAAGCTTGCAGCGTGCTGCAACGGCAGCGCGGGCCGGCGCGCCGGTGCAACTGCTGGTTGATCGTGGTCGCAGTTTGCGTGTGATCGTCGGCCAGCGTCCGGTCCGTCAATTCATTATCTCGGCGCCGCGCGCCAAGGGACGGCTGGCCCTTGAGCGGGCGATAGTGCGTCGCCTGTGTGCAACGGCACACTGCGGGCCAAAATCTTTGCCGGCGGCGAGCAGCGGGTCGGTACTGACGGTGGTCGGCACCTCGCCACCGGCCACGCCCATGGTGCTGCCTAAGCCCATGCCACCAGCCGCACCGCGCATCGTCACGACCCTGCCCAATAGTGACGGTTTGCGTTGCGCACAGGACGGCGTGCGTCATCAGGTTCTGTATCACAATGCCTGTAAGGCGCTGCT
>JAYUQF010000507.1:0-2888 GCA_043756885.1 Pseudomonadota bacterium | reverse complement strand
CGGTATCAGCAGACGCGTTCCCCGCCAGGAGTCCGAATTATTTTGACCGCATCGACAATAAAGATCGCGTCCCTATCGTCCGGCTTGCCTGGGGTCGTGCTGCTAACGGTAATGTTGTGTGGTTTTGCGTGGCCAGCGCCGGCAGCGGTCTATTTTGTCGATACAGATATTGGTAATGATGGCTTTTCCGGACTAAGCACCAGCCCGGATGATGGCGGCAGCGGCCCGTGGCGCAGCCTGCTGCGTGTCACCGCAGCTGCTTTGCTACCTGGCGACGAAGTGCGCCTGCGTTGTGGACAGGTGTGGGCAGAAAGCCTGCGTATCAATCAATCTGGCGTGAACGGCCTGCCCATCTTGATAGGAGCTTACCCCGAACCCTGCGCTGACAAGCCGCGTATCGACGGCACGACGCCTATCCTCGCCGATAACTGGAAACGTGATCACGGCTCGGTCTACCGCGCGCAACTGCCGGTCAATTTGATCGCCAACGGTGCACTTGACCACTCGGTAAGCAAATGGGCCCAGGTGCAGGCCGGTGCCAAGGGCACACTCGCGTTTGTTAAGGTCTGCCCGAAGGGGGTCGGCGGCTGCCTCAGTTTTGTCTCTCCGGCCAAAACAAAAGGTCTGCTCGCGAGCCCCAAGTTCACGCTGCGAGCCACCGCGCGCTATCGCCTGAAGTATTCGGTGTTGCTCCCCAAGGGCAAGAAGATAGTGCTTCGCCTGCGACGCAGTAGCCCCACAGATCTCACGGCGCTGGCGGCCGCCATCACGGTCACGGGGACGGGCAATTGGCAGACGCGCTCCATGGACTTTGTGGCACGTTATGGGGCCACCAACGCGCGCCTCGATATTGAGGTTCCGGCCAAAGGCGCGGCGGTGATGCTGCGCGCCGTAGCGGTGCAGCCGCTCACAGCCGCGCCAAACAATCTGCTCATGGCCGGGCGTACGCTTGCGCCGGCTCATCATCCGAATTTTGGCTTTGACCAGCAAATGCCAGCTTCGGTCTACCTCAAGAACGCAGCTGATTCCGATGTGGTGCCCAACAATGGTCGCGGCAGTGTATACCTCACCACCGGTAGCGACCTGGTTTTGCCGCCCGGCGCTACACTTGCGCCGGGCATGCAGATTCGAACCCGTTCGGAAAACTGGCACATTGATGAACGTACCGTCACGGCAGTGACCGGCACTCGAATCGATTTGGCGCCGGTGACAATCTATCGGCTTCAAGCTGGATGGGGATATTTTTTCCTGGGTGCTGCATGGATGGTCGACAGTCCCGATGAATGGTACTTCGACGCGCAAAATCAGACCCTCACCGTGCAAATGCCCGACAGCGCACACCCTGGCTCCCGGCTTCGATACGCCTCACTTGGCACCGGCATCGATCTCGCGGATCTACACGACGTAGTCGTCGACAATCTTGCTGTACGCGGCGTTGAGACGGGAGTAGATGCGAGCACAACAACAAGTATTACTTTAAGCAATCTGACAATCACAGACACGGTTGGGCGCGCAGTAAGCTTCAGACGTGGGCGAAATGTGCGCGTAGAAAATTCCACCATCGCACGCACGCGCGTGGACGCTATCAATGCCTGTAACGCTGGTTGGGATCAGTGCGGGAGCCAGAACCGCGCAACAGACAACACCATCATTGACAGTGGCGTTCAGACTGCCAACGGCCAGGTAGTGAGCCTGCCCGCCACTATGCAGGCTGCCGTCAGCCTTGGCGCCGATGCGGTGATATCCGGCAACAGGATTGTGCGCAGTGGGACCTACGGCATCTCCTTATTCGGGGCATCGACTGTCGCCAGCAATTCCTTGACTGACACCTGCCTGGTCCTCGACGACTGCGGCGCGGTCCACTCGAGTTGGGGATCAAACGGCTCAAGCTTTACGGGGAATTTTGTCCGCGGCGTGTGGGGCAATATTGCAGGGACACCGAATTCCGACACTCGCGCGGTTGGAATTTATGTGGATGAGCTGGGGCAAGATATGCTGGTCGAGGGCAATGTCATTCTTGACGCCGATTACGGCATCCAAGTGCATAACGCGTTTAACAATGTGCTGAAAAACAATGCCTTCTATGGCAATCGACGCGCACAAATATGGTTTCAGGAAGGCAGCCAAACGCTGCGGGCCGGTGGCGACATCCATGGCAATGTGGTGAGCGATAACGTGTTCGTTCCCACTTCAGATACACCGGCTGTTCGTCACGACACCATACTCAACGACACTCATGACTTCGCCGCATACAGCGGCAATACCTATTCCATTCTTCTTGGGACCCGCATCGTTCAGGAAAATCTTCATAACCCCTTCAATTCGACCGTTTATACGATGCCCCAGTGGCAGGGCGCCACTGTCAATAGTACGCCGCGCAATAGTGACGTGAACGGCCGTGCCATTGCGCTTGAAGGCTTTACCGCCTTCCGTACAAGCGGCGGCAATATTATTTCGAACGGTGATTTATCGGCCGGTTTGGGTAGCTGGTCTCGATACAATGCGACCCTGCCCTTAGCCACCCTCAGCCTGGCCAATTGCGGCGCGAGCAATTGTGTGCAGATAGTGGCCGGAGCACCCAAGAGTCTGCTTTCGTCTCACCAGTTCGCCGTAATCGAAAATCAGTTCTATCGTGTGAGTTTCGACGCCAGTACCGGCGTTGAAGGTGAACCGATCATCGTCGTACCACGTAAGGGTGGTGGCACGTTGTTCGTCAACCAGAACGGCGAGTCGGTACCCGACTTCAGAGGCATTGGTGCGGGCAGCAGCGTGTTTACCTTTCCGGGTAGTGTGGCGATGAAGCGCTATTCGTTCATTTTCAAGGCGACAGTTTCTGTACCATTCAACGGCAGTTTAGCCGCGCGCATGGATTTTGTTGAGATTCCAGC
>JAYUQF010000506.1:0-2901 GCA_043756885.1 Pseudomonadota bacterium | reverse complement strand
TGAGAAATTCGCCGACAAACGCTATACCGTGGTGGTGAGCGACGACCTGCCGGGATATGTATATCGCATTGAAACCCTCGTTGCTGGTGAAGACCCGGTGCGGCCCTTGATCCACGAAGTGTTGCAGTTAAGCGCGGTCAACCCTGAAAAATGAAGGGCTGCTGTTGTCTAATGGTCGGATGGACAATCGTACAGCTGCCATGGACTTCGATCGCGCGAGCCTGAATGTGTCCCTTCAAGTTGGACTGCTCCGCACCGGTCTGCGCACAGCAGCAGGTCTAACCGCAGTTCCTCGTACGATGTGTCAAGCAATCGCGGCGGGCGATCGGCACGCAGAGCAGCAACGGCGTGAGTGCAAAATGCTCCGAGGCATGCGCTCATGATTGACCGTTCGAGGTCGTCCGCCGCGCCGCGCCGGCTGCCGATTATGGCGGCTGTGCTGTACACCACGTTTGTTATTTATGGCAGCCTCGTGCCTCTCCAATTTCAAGCCTTGCCGTGGGACACGGCACTGGCCCGATTTGAAGCGATTCCTTTTCTGCAATTGGCTATCGGCTCACGGGCCGACTGGGTAGCCAATCTACTGCTGTTCATACCACTGACTTATCTGTGGATGGCTGTGTTGGCCTGTGGCGGCAGCCGCACCGGCCGAGTGTTCGCGACCATCTTGCTGATCCCAAGCGCCACTGCACTGAGTATGGCGATTGAATTTACCCAAATGTTTTTTCCGGCGCGCACGGTATCGCAGAACGACATCATGGCTGAAACCTTGGGAGGGCTGCTCGGTGTCAGCCTGTGGTGGCTTACCGGGCAGCGTTTTATCGTGTGGTTGGAGTCCTGGGCGCGAGCCCAGTCCAACACTGAATTTGCCGAACGGCTGGCTTGGACCTATCTTGCGGGATTGGTGGTGTATAACGTCTTGCCACTCGACCTGACCATCAACCCCGTCGATCTTTTTCACAAGTGGCGTGAGGGTCGACTCAATCTTTTGCCTTTTGCCAGCCTACCCACGGGCTCCAGCGCGGCTGCGTACGAACTGCTCAGTGACGTCTTGCTGTGGGCGCCGGTGGCAATACTTTGGCGACTCACCGGCACACGCAGCGTCTGGCAAATCTGGTGTTTGACTGTGTTGATCGCCTGTGGCCTGGAGCTTATGCAGATTTTTGTCTACTCGCGATCCAGCGACGTTACCGATGTACTGAGCGCCGCGCTCGGTGCCGCGCTCGGGCTCTGGGTCGGTGCTCAAGTGGCAACGCGGGCAGCACCCGACAGTGAAGCACCAAGGTGGAAGCCATGGCTGCCGTTTGTCCTGGCGCTGGGGTGGACGGTCGTAGTGCTGGTGGTGTTCTGGTTCCCCTTCGATTTCCGTACTGATGGAGTCTTTATTAAGAGCCGCCTCGGCTTTGTTTATCGAGTGCCGTTTGAAACCTATTACATCGGGTCCGAATTCCGCGCCATTACTGCAGTGCTGAATAAAGTTATCTTTTTCATACCGCTCGGAGGCGCGTGGGCGTGGGGCATAACACGCTCGTCATGGCACTGGCGTGGCTGGTTGTTTGCGCTGGCCATGGTGGCCCTGATAACGCTTCCCATTGTGGTTGAACTCGGTCAGGTGATGTTGCCCGACAAAGTACCCGACACAGTCGATGCATTATTTGGTTGCCTAGGTGGTTTTGTTGGTTATGGCTTGGCGCGTCGCATGTTGCGGGCACCCTGGCACCGCTCTGCGCGAGCGGATCTTGCTGATACGCGTGGAAGTGGCCATGTCCCCCACCGTGTGTCGCCTCATGAGCCAGGATTTTTCTGGCAACCGTTGCTGTTAGTCGGTGGCGTGAGTCTCGCTTTGTGGGCCGTGGCGGGTAGTGCGCAACTGCCCTACAACGTGCGCGAATTATTCAATCCGCAGGCGCTCTGGCGCAGCGCTGCTCTGCTGGCATTGGGGTATTACTGGTTTGCGGCTTGGCCAGTATGGCTCGCACGCAGGCGGGCGGTGGGTCTGACTCGGCCTGCACAACTGCTGTTCGGGCTGGCGTTTTATGGTGCCCTGACGTTTGGATTGTTATTCGGTGCGGTGCCGGAAGAAAGTTTGCACGATATGGTTGGTTCTCCATTACTGCATTGGCCCGGTCATTGGGAAGTGGGGCTACGCTGGACCGTATTGGTAACGGTGCTGGGTGCATTGCTGTACTTGGCGGCGCAAACGGTGCGGCGCTGGCGAGGCAAGCGTCTCGGCGCGGTGCATTTTTGCTCGGCGTTGCCGCTATTACTGTTGGGTTATTGGGTCATCGTTGTACAGGCGGCGACGGACAACCTCACCGAGTTGATGGCCGAACCAGCACCCTGGGCCTTCGTTGCCCTATGCGCTTGGCTTTATGTGTTGTTTCTTGGCGCCGCGTGGCTTGCTTCACCGCTGCCGACCAGCCTGCGTCTCACACGCTGGTTGGCTGTTGTTCTGTCCTTACCGATAGCTGCGACATTTCTACATCTTGGGTTGGCTGAGCGGATTGACAAATACGGCCAGCAGTTCGCCGCTATCCAGTTTCTGCTGAGTACCGATCGCCAACACTACGCATCGTTAGTTGTCTGTTGGCAACGCTATGCGGTGCTGCATGGCGTTGCCTTGTGCGCAATCGCCTTGGTACAAATGCCGTGGTTTCGCGGCGCGTCAGACCGCCCGATAGAGTCCAGGCGAATGACAAATGCTTGAAGCGCTGCGCTCTTTGTTCACTGGCAAGATGCCGGTGCAGAGTTCACTATGCAAACATTCTTGATCACCCGCACTGCTGCGTTGGCAGCACCACAGGGAATAAAGCTATGGCAGTCGTCGATCGTGTTTTGGTGGGGGAGTCCACCGTTGGTGAGGGCAACGAAGCTGCCCACATTGATTTGATCATGGGGCCG
>JAYUQF010000505.1:0-2904 GCA_043756885.1 Pseudomonadota bacterium | reverse complement strand
TCGACTCGGCGATGCTGTGCGCCTTGTAGCCCGACTCGGTGGATACATTGGCCGCACCAACGATCCGCACCCAGGACACCAAATCATGTGGCACGGCTCTTCGCAACTGCAATCGCTGTGCGAAGGCCTCTCCCTCAGACACTGGATTTCGAATTAGCAATACTTATGGGTAAAGGGCAGTCCTAGCCACCCAGGGACCACGCCGGTCCCTGTGGACTTGATATGATGGTGCTGGGGTCCGGCTGCAGGTTGCGGCCGCGCCCCACCTGTCAGCAACGAAGTCTGCCCGCGCGAGGATCCCTGTGGCCGGCATCTTCCACTTTGTCACTGCCCTGTCGCTGCAAGAACTTGCGCAAGCGCTCAGCCTTGCGTTGCCACGCAGTCGTACCACGCAAACTACCGGTACCGTGTTACTGCTTGATACGTCGACGCTAACGCTGCGCCAGCGCAACTGGCTTCTGATCCTGGCGAACGAGTCTGGCGATACCAACCTCAGCCTGCGCCGTCTGAACCACCAAACCAGTCTCTGCGCACCAGCCAGCGGCCGCCTTCCCTTAGTTGTGCAAGACATCCACCACCGAGCGCTGCGCGAGCGTCTGCAAGCGCGGCTCGGCGGCAGTCAATTGCACGTGGTGCAAAGTTGGCAGGTGCATGGCTTGCGTCATGAATGCCGCAATGAAGAGGGCAAAATTGAGTGCACGCTGCTTGCACAGCAATATCGGGCACCGCCACCCGCCAGCCTGGCAAGTCCGGTGCTCGTAGAATTGCTGCCCAAACGCGGCTACGAGCGCGAAACCGCCGCCTTGGCGCAAGCGCTTTTGCACCAACTGCCGTGGTCTGCCTTGGCGCGTGATGCGTTTGAGTTGCTGGAGGATTTGTATCTCGTTGCGGCCACCACCCAGGACGCCGATGCACCACCGTTACGGCTTGTGACCGCCGTCACCACCGTCGCTTCATGGTTGCTCGATCACCACACCATGATGCGCACGTCGGTGGCACCAGGCGCTGCACCCGACGTAGAACAGCTCCACGATCTGCGGGTTGCGATGCGCCATTCACGCTCGCTGCTACGCGCTTATCGAGGTACGCTCGGCCCGGATATGGCGCGCCATTTTGAGGGCGAATTCCGCTGGCTCTCCACGGCCACCAGTCGCTTGCGCGATATTGATGTGCTGCACTCGGCACTGCTGGAACCCACCGCCGACTACACCACGCTGGCTGAACCCGAGCGCCAACGACTTTTAAGTTTTTTGGAGCAGGAACGGGCACGCGACGCACGGCGCCTTCAAGGCGTGCTGGATGGTAATCGCTATCGCCGCTTGCGTCAGACCTGGCCGCTGGCGCTGGCGGCGGTGATCAACCTGGCGCCGCACGATGCACCATCGATCCTCGCCCCTGCGGCGACTGCGATCGGCAAGGCCGTGGCGCGCTTGCGACGGGACATCACCGCCGTCGAATCACATCACAGCCCAAGTGTCGTGCACGAACTGCGCAAGCAGTGCAAACGGGTGCGCTATCTCGTCGGACCCTGCGCTAGCCTGTATCCTCGTGAGCAAATCGCTTCAGTGCAGAGTGGTTTGAGACAACTGCAGAGCGCGCTCGGCGAGTGCTGCGATCGTTATGCGCAGCTGGCGCTGTTGGAAGGCCACCTGTGGCGCTGCGCTAAAGGACACCTCGCCGTCCGCGCCGCGTTACGCCGCGCACGGCTGGTTTTGCGCCAACAACTCGCTGCCAGCGATGTCGGTTTTGTGCGCGGGGCCTTGCAGGAATTCGCAGATGGTCGATACACCGCGACGCTGGAATCGCTGTTAAAAATGCCTGACCTATGAAAGTTATCGCGACCTACAACCTTAAAGGCGGCGTCGGCAAAACCGCAGCGGCGGTGAATCTAGCTTATATCGCTGCGCGATCGGGCCTGCGTACCTTGTTGTGGGACCTCGATGCCCAAGGCGCGGCCAGCTTCTATCTGCGTGTACGCCCAGGCGCGAGCGGTACTGCCACAGCCTTGCTCGAAGACAAGCGTGGGCTGGCGCGCGCGATCCGAGCCACGGAGTCTGTCAACCTCGATTTAATCCCAGCCGATTTTTCATTCCGCAATCTCGACATCGAGCTGCGCGACTATAAAAAAAGCACCGTGCGCCTGCGTCGCATGCTGCGTGAGCTGGAAGACGACTACGACCTGGTATTCGTCGATAGCGCACCAAGCATGTCGACGGTTTCAGAAAACATCCTGAACATGGCCGACCTGCTGCTCGTGCCCTTGATCCCTACCCATCTTTCACTGCGTGCTTTTGATCAGTTGGTGACGTTTCGTGCTGAGCAAGCGGACAGCCACGCGCTGATCCTGCCGTTTTTTTCCATGGTCGACCGCCGCAAGCGTCTGCATCGTGAACTGATCATCGAGTTTGCCCAATCTCATCCCGAACTGCTGCGCAGCTATATTCCCTATGCTGCGGAGATCGAGCGCATGGGCGAGCATCGTGCGCCAGTGAACGCGTACGCTGACAACTCGGCGGGAGGTCGTGCGTTTCTCGCACTCTGGGCCGCGCTCGCCGAACGGCTCGAGTTCGCAGCCGTGCCACCCGCGCGCCGTGCCTGATTCCGACGCCGCTACGCGTGCAGATCTCGTTACCCAGGCTTTGGGTGCGCTTGAGCAATGGGCGCGCGAACTGGGCTTTGCTCACTGCGCTGTCGCGCGCCTCGAACTCGCAGCTGATAACGCCCATCTGGCCAACTGGCTGGCGGCCAACTACCACGGCAGCATGGCCTATATGCGCGAGCGCGCCAGTCTGCGTGCAGCGCCCGCAAACCTGGTGCCGGGCACGCTCTCGGTTATCGCCTTGCGCATGGATTATTTGCCCGAGCCGCTGTCCAAGGCCTGGGCGCAGCTCGAAAACCCCGAGG
>JAYUQF010000504.1:0-2910 GCA_043756885.1 Pseudomonadota bacterium | reverse complement strand
TACATCAGCACCGTTACATTATGGCTCTTGTGGATATAGTCGCTCATCCATAAAGTCTACGCCGCAAGCGGCGGGGAATTTACCCGCAGTGATTAAATGGCGACAGCGGCGAGATCATGATCCTCGACGAGGCTGCTTGAAGGGCCCTCGGCGCTTCGTCCTTCAGGCGACACTATTGATTCTTCAGCGCGAACCCAAATGCGCCAATGAGCGGCACCGACCTGCGCGGCACGCAGGTATCTGCTCAGGCCTCACTGCGCCCAAACTGCTCGCGAAACCCATCACGTGCTTCGCCAATAAAAACATCGAGTTCACTTTCGAGGACTTCAATAAGCTGGATGCCCTGTTGTTTTGCGACTTGGGCTATTGAGTGCCTTGCTTGCTCGCAGGTAATAAGCAGACTCTTAGGCAATTGCTGTTTGTGGTTCTCCCCCTGTTTTAACAATCGGCGAAATTCCAGCTCTGTCGGATCGTTCTGATCTGCCGCAATGAACTCGGAACCGAGGATGAAACAACTCGCCGCATCCATCAAAGCGAGACAATTGAACGCACCGTCAGCGTCGGTCTCGATTGGCGCATCATTGATGCGGAAAACAATCCAGGCATCGTTTACGGTGAATTGATTGGGATGGAGCATAGGTGTGGCGCCTCGTGAGGCCTAACTCTCCGGTGCGCAGCACGAAGGCGTCTGCGCCTCTGGCGGGGTCGGCGTTCTGTTATAGGTTATCCGGTGTGAGGCCCGTGTGCTTCGCTATTCGGGCTAACATCTTTGGTCCGATTTCTTGTGCGGTGTGAAAAGCCAAGACAAAATCTGGGTAGCCGCTGCGTTCAAGCGTTCTATGCGACCCAGAAATACGTTTAGTATGCCATCCGATTTTGCCGCGAGCAGCGAGAACACGCGAGGCTTTCGTAGCAGGCCATCGGCTCATGCGGGGATGGATATTTGGATTTCGTAGGGCGCTATTTCGGAGTTTTCGATCTGCTGCGCAATTACGCTTAGTGCAAGAACCTCTGCGTTCGCCAATGCTTCCATTCGGGAGCTGCCGTAAGCGAGCACGCCTGACAATTCCGGTACCTCTGCCAACCAACGCCCGTCATCTTCTGCTTCACATTCCAGGGTAAACAACATTTGGGCTTTCTCCACTGTTGGCGCTTCAGCCTACACCCCCAGTATTAGGGGCGCCCAGCCCGTGCTCAGCCTCAGCCGCGGATCAAACGCCCCGGCATCGCGCCGGTGTGTTGGCCGTTTTCAAAGGTGACCTCGCCCTTGCAGATGGTCGCGACGTAACCGCGCGCTTTTTGAATAAGGCGCTTACCACCGGCCGGCAGGTCATAAACCATTTCAGGATCAAGCAAGGACAATTCGTCGAAGTTGATGAGGTTGAGATCGGCGCGATAACCGGCAGCGATCACACCGCGATCGTGCAAACCATACAGCTCGGCAGTGTCCTGGGTCATCTTATGCACCGCGAACTCGAGCGCAAAAGTCGGGCCTTTGAGCCGGTCGCGACTCATATAGGCCAGCATGTAGGTCGGCATACTGGCATCACACAACACGCCGCAATGGGCGCCGCCGTCGGACAAACCGAATACCGATAAGGGATGGGCGATGCCCTGGCGTTGTTTTTCCAGATCGCCCTGATAGTCGCCGATGAGATAGAGCAGAGGACGACCACTGGCCATGGCATCCATCAAGGCCTCGCGCACATGTAAACCGCGCGCTTGTGCGATGGCCGCCAGCGAATCCGCCTCGCTCGGCTCATAGCTCAAACTCTCGGGCAACACGAACATTTTGTCCCAGCTCGAGATCATGAGATTGGTGCCGGCGTAACGTGCGAGCTTGGGTGTGTCGCTCATCACCTTGGCGCGAAAGTTTGGATCAAGCAGCCACGCACGTCGTTCGGCCAGTGGTAGATCCTTGATCGCACCATAGGCTGGAAACTGCCGCATGGGATTAACCGTGCCTTCCAGACTCATGAGCACCGAGGCCGGCCGGGCGCCCACCTGCGGGCGCACCTTGAGCCCGCGTGCGTTCATCTTCTCTGCCAGCTCCCATACACCTGCACCCACGTTGGAACTGACCAGCAAAGTCACCGGGCGACCGGTCTGCCGCGCGATGCGTTCTATCCATTGCTGTTCTTCGGCATCTTCGAGCCGGTCGGAAATGATTTCGATGGTGCCGTGATCGCTGGCTGCGATCGCGGCGCCTATGCCCACCATTTCCGCCGCATCGGCGTGGGTGCCGGGCACCAGCTGGCCCTGTTTGTCGAGATGACCATAAAAACGCGAAGTGGTGAAACCCAACGCACCGGCAGCCAAAGCATCACCGGTGATGGCCGCCATTTTTGCGACATCCGCTGGTGTCGACTCGTCGTAACAACGATCACCCATCACGTAAAAACGCACCGCGACGTGCGGCACCTGGGCGCCGACATCCATGACATAGGGTGTATCGATGCAATCTAAGTATTGGCCAAAACTCTCCCAACCCCAGGGGATGCCCTCGTGCAGCGCTGTGCCGGGAATGTCCTCAACCGCTTCCATTAATTCGACGAGCGTGTTTTGGGTGCCCGGCCTTACCGGCGCGAAGCCCACACCACAATTGCCCATCACGATCGTTGTCACACCATGCCAACAGCTGGGGGTGAGTTGTTTGTCCCAACACACCTGGCCGTCGTAGTGGGTATGGATGTCGACAAAACCTGGCGTCAAAACGCAGCCCTGGCCGTCGATCACCCGTAACGCTGTGCACACAATCGCACCCTGCTCTGTCTTGTGCACCAGGGCTATCTTGCCTGCGGCGATCGCCACTTCGCCGCGATAGGCGCTGGCGCCTGTGCCGTCAACGATACGAACATTGCGTATCACCAGATCGTACATGGCGGCCTCTCCCGGGTCTTTTTGCATGTA
>JAYUQF010000503.1:0-2912 GCA_043756885.1 Pseudomonadota bacterium | reverse complement strand
AAGCGTAAACCTCAACAAGGTCGCTCTGCTGCGCAATTCCCGTCGTACCGGCGTGCCGGACGTGTTGCACTTCGCCACGCTTGCGCGCAAGGCAGGTGCCGACGGTATCACTGTGCATCCCCGGCCGGACGAACGTCATATTCGCCGCAGTGACGTGTTTGAGCTGGCGCAGCTCATGCAAGCGTGGCGGCCACATTTTGAGCTCAATATTGAAGGCTACCCGGATGACCGATTTTTCGACATTCTGCGCGCGGTAAAACCGGAGCAGTGCACGCTGGTGCCAGACGCGGCTGACGTGTTTACCTCGGAAGAAGGCTGGCAGCTCAGTGCTGCATCGCTGTCTTCGGTCAAGCACGCAGTGGCCAGCGCCAAACAATTTGCATCGCGCGTGGTGTTGTTTGTTGATCCGGATCCGAGTGTGGTGTCTTTCGTAACGCGCACTGGGGCCGATGGCATCGAGATCTACACCGGCTCCTACGCAGCGGCGGCGCGCCGTGGTGACAGTCCAGGCGTGTTGAATAACATCGCGCACACCGCTCGTCTCGCGGCGGCAGCACAGCTGGTGGTCAATATCGGCCACGATCTGAATCTCGATAATTTGCCAGCGCTGGTGGCAGCCATGCCGGCTGTTGATGAGGCCTCGATTGGCCATGAGCTGACGGCGGACGCGCTCATCATGGGCTTTGAGGCCGCGGTCATCGCGTATAAAGCGGCGCTCAGTAAACCTGCTTAAGGCGACCTCAGCCGGGCGCAAATTAATTTCCACGGCGCCCTTACAGGCGATAAATGCGTTTCACGTTTTCGCCCAGTACCTTGGCCCGGGTGCCAGGTGTCAGTACCTGCGCATAGCGGGTCAAATCGTCGACCCAGGTATGGGGGTGATCGGGATGAGGGTAGTCGGTCGCCCACATGAAACAATCGGCACCCACGTGATCGATCACATGGGGGGCGGCGGTTTCGTCCGGATCACCGGATATAAAACATTGGCGACGAAAGTATTCGCTTGCGCTCGGTTTGCTGCCCGCGCCAGGCATGCGCACCGCGACACTGTAGGCGTCGAGACGATCGAGCAGCGCGCCTATCCAGCCCGAGCCCACTTCAAGAATGCCAAGTCGCAGACTGGGAAAGCGATCGAAGGTGCCCAGTGCCAGAAAAGATATGAAGGCTTGCTGCACGATGGAACGCAACCAGACAGCTTCGGCCCACGCTCGGCCACCCTGGGGCCAGTCAAAAATACCGGCTGCCGCCGCATGGGGTGTGAAGGTCGGGTGGATGGCAAGAGGCACATCAAGCTCGACACATTTGGCATACAGCACATCGTGTTCGCTGCTGCCGTGAATGACACGATGATGATTAAACGGATTCACCCACGCACCCTTGCAACCGTCCTTGACCGCGCGTTCCAGTTCCAGCGCTGAACCGCTCGGGTCGAGCAGCGTGAGTTGGGCAATCGGCACCAGGCGACCGCCGCTGTTGCGACAGAAGTCCGCAATCCAACGGTTATACGCCCGACAATAAGCGAGGCTCAGCTCGGCGTCGGTGACTTCCCATTCCCATAACAGGCCGAGGGTGGGGTAGAGCAGGGCTAGCTCGAGATTTTCCTGGTCGAGTAATTGCACACGCGCCGTCGGGTTGCTGGCACCAAAGGGCATATTGTCGATGTAGCGCCGCTCGGGTGAGAGCTTGCGGTCGTCGTCGCCCATGGCGCCGAGCAGACCGAGGCTGCCGCCGCGTGTGCGTGCCGAGGGCCGCCCGTCGATCTCCAGATATTCAAAACCCGCTGCGTCGACAGCGATGCGCAGCGCGCGCGGCCGGTAGCGCTGTTCGAGATAACTCTCCCATAGGTCAGGTGGTTCCAGCACATGACCATCCGCATCTACTGTGCCGGTGAACGGGAATCGTTTTATTTCGTAAGCCACGGACTACCCCTGAACCTTTGCTGCGTGGGCTTGATATGCCAGAACGCTTACCGATTGTCACGGTTTCCTTAGGTGGAACAGATCAGCACCTGTGACGACGGTGCGTCTTTTGAAGGCGGGACGTATGGACAGGCGGCCGCCTACGGTGGTCAGATGCCCCAGCAGATTTTGTTCGTCGCGATCTTGGGCCAGGGTGCCGCCACCAGCGTCGCAGGGACTAATCTCTCGGCGGCGCTACAGCAGCAGGCCGCGAGGGGAATAACGAATGCTGTGCCTCAGGAACTGGTGACGAAAACGGGCTTTTTCTACAGCCTCAACGCGCCCATGAGCGGCGCCGTAGTGCGCAGCACGGAGGCGTCCGCTCCATTGGCTGGTGTACGCCCGGCATGGGCATGAACTTATGGGGTGGAAGTCCCCTGTCTGAGGATTGGACGTCAATCATGTTGACGATATTAAAGACTAGCCGAAGGCAAGGGCAACAGCGCGAGGTGTTGTCCGAAGGGCAGATATATTGCTCCTGCAATATCTGCATTCACGCCATCCATGGCGCTCAAGCCGGAGTGCAAAACGACGAGCCGATGGACAAGAATCGGATACAAGGCTGAGCCGCAGGGTCGAGTGGGCACCTGACCACGAAGACCAAGAATCCGCGCGGTACGTTAAATCCGGCGGTTGTGTCGTGACAGTTCATGTTCTTATCCGGGGAGATCTGTCGCACGTGTGTAAGCAGTAACTACGCGGCGTACTGTTCGATTTGGGCGAAGAAGCGCACTGTGTCTCCAACTCAAATTGTTGGGGCAGCGGATTAACGAAGCGAGACGACCGGGCGCGACTAAGCCAGCGGGCGGGAACTATCGTCCTGTCATAGCGCAGTCGTCGCAGACGATGCGCGGTCGTTGACTACGCCGGTAAGCCGTACAGATCTGAGCGCATTGGATGGTCAGCGAAGTGCTGCTTCCATAATCGTGGCGTCAGCTCGGCCACGCGCGCGGC
>JAYUQF010000502.1:0-2913 GCA_043756885.1 Pseudomonadota bacterium | reverse complement strand
ATGCCATCCGCTCGAACATGGTGATGCCACATCTGGAGGAGATGCGTCGAATCACCGCGCGCGAAACCCGGTGCATCCGACAAGACGATCCACTCACGCTGTTTCCGGTCATGCGGCAACCCGCCTTGCATGGCTGTACATTCGGCCATGGCGCAGCGCGTGGGGCGTCGTTCGAGTACGTGTTGGTGTGCCAGAGCGCGCGCGTCGCCACCGGTAGAGTCGAGTTGACGCAGCAAGGCGCGGAGGTCGTTGGCAATCTGGTGGTAAAAATGGGCGGCAAGAACATGACGTTTGCGCAGCACGTGGCCGCAGTGCGCGAAGGGGAATGCGCTCACGCGCGATGATCAGCCGCGAACATCGGCATCTTCCTACAGGGTAGCGCTGGATGGCAGGCACGGTGGTCAATGGTTAAATCGCACCACACAATCCACACTAATTCACACTAAACTACACGCACGGCGCACCGACCACCGCGCCCAAAAAACTGGCATGCACTTCAAGGAGTGGCCGATGAAACTCTATTACTCCCCCGGCGTCTGTTCACTATCGCCCCATATCTGCCTGCGCGAAGCGGGTATTCCTGTCGACCTGGTGAAGGTCGACATTAAAGCCCACACCCTGGAAGACGGTAGCGATTACCTTAAAATCAACCCCAACGGCTATGTGCCGCTGCTCGAACTCGACAACGGCGAGCGCATGACCGAAGGCCCGGCAATCGTGCAGTACATTGCAGATCAGAAGCCGGCCGCACGACTCGCACCGGCGGCGGGCACGGTCGAACGCGCGAAACTTCAGTCCTGGCTGAATTTCCTCAGCACCGAGATCCACAAAGGGTATTCACCGCTGTTCAACCCGGCCGCCAATGACGAATTCAAAGTCTGGCAGAAGCAGCGCCTGACCGATCGCTACACCTGGATTACCGAACAGCTCGGCAACAAGCAATACCTGATGGGCGAGCAGTTCACGGTCGCCGACGCCTACCTGTTCACCACCATCGGCTGGATGGGTTTCGTCGGGCTTGATCTCGCGCAATGGCCGACCCTCAAAACTTACCGGGAGCGCATCGCTGCGCGTCCCCGCGTGCAGGAGGCCATGCAGGCTGAGGGGCTGGTCAAGTAAGATTCGGTCCGCCGGCCACTGATGCGCGTGCTCGTCATCAAGAATCAGGACCGCATCATGGATCCCGGATAAGCGCGGCTCATGGTGTGCGTAAGGGGCGCAAGACCAGGAGCACATCATCCATGGCGCCGCGTCGGTAGCGATCGAGAATTTCAATTTCATAGAGCGCTGCCAGTGCTGACAGGTGCTGCTCGCGGGTGACAAGGCCCACGGTCCCGGACTGACTGGCGCGCAGGAGAGGCTCCAGTGCCGCCACTGCAGACACTTCGGGTACCGCGCGCGCGCTGTAGTACACATACACAGTGGGGCTCACGCCGAGGGTCACCAGCGGCGTTGTCGAATCGAGCTCGCGTTGCGCGAGGGCCGCTTGTCGATGGCTGCCATAACGTTCGCCGTCCCATAGAGCGCCCGTAAGCGCCGCCGTCGGCCAGATGAAGGCCATCAGCAGCGTCAGTGCGGTCACGCGACCCAAGTATCGATCAAACGGCAACCACCACAGGCCGAGTCCAGCGGTGAGACTACCCACGAGCAGGCAGACCAGCACGCCTGGCAGCGCGTGTCCCGCGTGTTGGATGACCCAGACCACGCACGCGATAAGCAGACCGGTCTGGGCGAACAACGTGAGGTTAAGTAGCCACTGAGGCGCTGCACGTTGGTGTACCACCGACACCAGAGGGCGTGCAATCGTAAGTACCATGAGGCCCAGCAGTGGCAGTAAATAGAAATAACGATACTGTCGCCCTAAGCTCAATCCCAGGCTTGCGATGAGCAGCGGGTACAGCAGAAAGCCAACCCGCGAACGCGTGCCTTTGTGCCACAGCAGCACGCCTACTGCGAGCAGCGCGTAGGGTAACCAGGGCAGCAATAATTGAAGCGGACGATAAAAGTAGTACGGATCGCCAAGTCGTGATAGCGCAGGGGTCAGCAAAGAGCCGCCGAGTTGACTGGCTTCAACCCGCACCGCCTCAAGTCGCGCGCTCAAAGTCCACCACCACGGCAGACACATCGCACTGACGATAGCGATCCCGGCCAGCGGCTGCACCGTCTGGCTTACCGCGCGCCAGTGGCCTCGCGATTGCCGTAGGTATAGCACGCTGCCGAGCAAGGCCAAGCCTGGCAGCTGCGGACCTTTGGTCAGGATCGCACCCGCGAAGGTGATCCATAAGGCAGCCACACCGCCCCACTGCGTCGTGCCCGATGCATCCGCACGAAACACCAGCCAGGCGACGCTCGCGAGCATCGCCGTGGTCCACATCGCGTACAGCAAGTCTGGACGCGCATCGTGCATAAAGCTGAAGAATCCCGCGCTGCTCACCAGAAATCCGCCGGCAACGACGGCGGTCATCCGATCAAAGACGATAGCGCCGAGACCCAACGTACTGACCAGCACGCCGAGTCCCGCCAACACCGACACCAGCCGCACATGCCAGGCGGCGACTGCCGGCAGATCGCCCGCCAGCCAAGCGACCGCGCCGGTCGCCCAGTAACTCAACGGCGGTTTATTCAAGCGCGGCTCGCCGTTGAAGTAGGGCACCACCCAATCACCCCTCAGACTCATTTCGCGCGTGGTTTGAGCGACGAAAATTTCGTGCGAATCAAGTGGCACGCTGCCCATACAGACCAGACCGGCAAACAGACTCAACGCGCACAGCACCGCGCAGGCTCCGTACCACTGGCGCGTGGGCAGCACCTCAGCTGCCAATCGGGCGCGCGTGTCGTTTCGGCCATTCAACGTGAATACGCTTTCAGTTCGGTGTTCCAGCGCGCATCTTCATAGTTCACCGATTTCACCAC
>JAYUQF010000501.1:0-2915 GCA_043756885.1 Pseudomonadota bacterium | reverse complement strand
AAGCGTTGGTTAATTTTCGCTATGTATCGATGAATGCGATGGCACGCGACAAAGCACTCTACGAAGGCCACGCCGTTGCGGCCGTGGCGGCGATCAACGCCGAAGTAGCGGCCAAAGCCTTGGAACTCATCAGGGTTGATTACCAGGTACTGCCCCATGTCATCGACGTGCGCGAAGCGATGAGCCCGAACGCGCCATTGTTGTACGAGGACATGTTGACCAGCGGCCTGGAGTCGCCCACGCGTGTGCCATCGAATATTTCTTCACGCAGCGAATTCAGCGTTGGTGATATCACGATAGGCTTTGCCGCCGCAGACGTCACCATTGAGCGGGAATACACCACCGAGGCGGTACATCAGGGTTATATCGAGCCCCACGCTTGCGTCGTCAGCACTGCATCCGACGGTGGGATCACGATCTGGTCCAGCAGTCAGGGGCACTTCATGGTGCGCGAATTCTGCGCCAAGCTGCTCAAGATCGATCTCAATAAGATCCGCGTGATTCCAGCCGAGATCGGCGGCGGCTTCGGCGGTAAAACCACGGTTTACCTCGAGCCCCTGGCGATTGTGCTGTCACGCAAAGCCGGGCGGCCGGTGAAGATGGTGATGAGCCGTGCGGAAGTATTTCGCGCCAGCGGCCCGACCTCTGGTGCACATTTACGCGTGAAGATCGGCGCCACCCGCGACGGCAAATTGACCGCAGCCGAGCTGACCTTTGCTTATCAGGCCGGCGCATTTCCGGGTGCGTCGGTCAAATCAGGTTGTATGGTGGGTTTTGCCCCTTACGACATCGCACATGCCCGTGCGGTTGGTTACGACGTGGTTTCAAATCGCCCCAAAGCCACAGCTTATCGCGCGCCCGGTGCACCCATGGCGGGTTTTGCGATTGAATCGGCCATGGACGAGCTCGCGCTGGCACTCAACATGGACCCGCTGGACTTGCGACTGAGGAACGCGGTGCGCGAAGGCTCTCAGCAAGTGTTCGGTCCGAAGTTTCCGGTCATCGGCTATGTGGAAACCCTGCAAGCGGCGTTAGCCCATGCACATTACCATGCGCCCTTAAAAGCCCATCAGGGCCGCGGCGTTGCGAGCGGTTTCTGGTTCAACATCGGCGGACAATCAAGCGCTACGGTCAATCTCAACGACGATGGCACAGTGGAAGTTATTAACGGTAATCCTGACATTGGCGGCTCGCGCGCATCCATGCAGATGATGGCGGCCGAAGTGCTGGGCATTGAATTGTCCAAGATCAAATCAGTCATCGCCGATACCTCGGCGATCGGTTACAGCTTTCTCACGGGTGGCAGCCGCGTCACATTTGCCACTGGCAAAGCAGTCATCGAAGCCTGTAAGGACATGGTTCAACAGCTTTGTGTACGCGCCGCCAGAATATGGGAATGCGACCCACAGGACGTGCGTTGGTGTGACGGCGGGGCGCAACGCATAGTCGATGGCGCTCCCCAGCGACTGTCTCTTCCTGAGCTGGCTGCGATGGCGAGTAAAACGGGTGGTTCGATCACCAGCAGTTCGTCGCTCAACGTCGGCGGCGCCGGCGCCGGCTTTGGCACCCACATCTGTGACGTCGAGATCGATCCGGACACCGGCCACACGTCGGTAATCCGTTATACGGCGATTCAAGACGTCGGTCGCGCTATCCACCCCAGTTATGTCGAAGGACAGATGCAAGGTGGCGCGGCACAAGGTATCGGTTGGGCCCTGAACGAAGAGTACGTTTACGACGCTGCGGGCTGCCTGCAAAACGCCGGCTTTCTCGACTACCGTATGCCGGTTGCTTCGGATCTGCCGATGATTGATACCGTACTGGTGGAAGTGCCTAACCCCAACCATCCCTACGGCGTGCGCGGCGTGGGGGAAGTGCCGATCATCGCACCGCTCGCTGCGGTCGCTAACGCGATTGCACGGGCCAGCGGTGTGCGGGTTCTTGACTTGCCGATTTCGCCGCCCCGGTTGCTGGCCACCTTAGACAAACATCGCGGCGCCTGAGCTTGTTACACACCAGCAGAGATTGCCTGCTGCGCCTTGCGCCGTGACGTTGAGCAGCTGTCCCACGCTGTGGCCGTGCAAATTCAGCGTGGGTCGCAATTCTTGAGTGGTGGGCGTGTTCGCTGCTTTTTCCAAGTCGTCGCGCCAATGTCGATTTCCGCCACACCCCATCTCTGAGGGTCCAACATCAGCTTTAGACAGGCGAACCAGATTCTTCAGGGTGGCGAGCACAAACAAGGCATTTGAGTTTTGTCACTCAGCGGACGTGCCGCGAGACACGGCCGCTAAGCGCGTAACTTAAACGCCGAAATAATTGAAGAACCGAATTTTGGGCTCGCCCGCCACCAGTGCAGCGATAGCCGTCATGTCACCGCGTTCGGTTCGCCAGCCCAGGTACTTCTCGTAAGCAGCGCGTGTATCCCATTGTTCTACGATCATGAGTTCGGTCGGGTCGTCCTGGTTCTGGGCAATATGCAGGGTGACAAAACCTTCGAAGGCGCGTGTATCGGCCAGCACGCTCCGGAACCAGGCGCGGGTCTTTTCGACACAATCGGGCTTGGTTTTGATTTCAAGAATTACTTGGCAGGTCATCGGGATCTCCTCTGGACGGTTAGTTCTGGAGGCCCGATTGTAGTGGAAACACCCCGTGTGCGTCGTTCGCCCGGCTGGCAAGCGCCCCGATGCGCCGGCGAAGTAAGCACCGGGCCTTCGTTGGCGAAGTGCAGGGTCATGCCCTTCTTCAGCGCCGCTTCAAGCATGGCATGGCATTGCTGCTCGACTTCGGGCAGCACATCTGGTCCTGCTAAATATGCCTGGCCGATAACAATCGCCGGCCTGACCTTGCGCGCGGCTCACCCATGAACTTCGTTTCGATTGTTACAATGTGACCTAATATCCTCCTAGGACGAACCC
>JAYUQF010000500.1:0-2916 GCA_043756885.1 Pseudomonadota bacterium | reverse complement strand
CCCAGGGCGTGAAACGCGGGATTTGAAACATCGGCGTGTGGTGGTCGGCGGTGCCGTCCGAGGTCGTGAGAGCATAGCGGTAGCCGCTTTGTCTCAAGATTTCGATTTCCCGGTGGTCAAAGTCGCGAAACGGTTTGCCGTTGGGATAGGCAAAGATCTCGATCTGCTCGCCGAGCATGGCTTCCAGGGCGGATTTGTTCTCTACGATTTCCCGTTCGGCACCGGCGCGGGACATCGAATGCAGGATCGGATGGTTAGCGGTGTGCCCACCGATGGTCATGCCTGCGGCGCGCAGGCGACGAATATCCTGGGCATCCATCATCATGCGCATAGGCGGCGCGCCGCTGCGGATATACAGCTCTTCGGCAATGGCATCGCGCTCGGGATATGCGCGGTACTTGATGGCCTGGAGCAGCTCCTCCATGACCTGCGCGCGGCCGCCGGCCAGCGTGTGCACGCCGAGACCGTGGCTGTCGAGCTCGATCTGCGCCGTAGGCCAATGACGCACGGCTTCGATCACACGGTCGTTCCACATCATGCCGCCCTCGATATAACCGCTGGTTACGAAAAAGGTGGCGGGCAGGCCATATTGCTCAAGCACCGGCAATGCATTGAGGACGTTATCGCGGTAACCATCATCGAAACTAATGGCGAGCGCGCCAGCCGGCAGGCGGCCGCTGTAGAGTCGTTCGAGGGCGTCGGGCAGTGACAGTATTTTGAAACTGGCTTTCAACCACGCCAATTGCTCAGCAAAGTGGCGGATATCGGGTTCATGGACGAGCATGGCGTCGGGCTCGTTAACGACGCGATGGAACAACACCACCGATAGGCGTCGTTCGAACGCACCGGCTGCGGCCAGGGCGAGTTTGGTACCGAATTCGATCAAGTAGTCTGCCCCACGGTGACGATGGCCGTACATGCATCAGCACCGGCGTTCAGAAAATCTACCTCGCGCCGATTATGCTGGTAGCGCATCGCTTATAATTCAAAATTGTTTGACGCTAGCGATGTTAGCGGCCGCCGGGCTTAAAAGTTACCTCTAATTATGATTTTCGTCTGCGCAACCATCAATTGGAACACCGCTTCGGGTGCGCAGACTGCGCTAACTGCCATGGCGGCCGGCCGACGCAGCGCGCGCGGGGAAACGCCGCGCGCGCTCGATGGGCCGGGGCTGGCTCTGAGCTTTGCCGGTACTACGCCGCTCGAAGTGAGCGCAGGCCAGGTCTGTGCTTACTTGTTTCGTCCGGCGAGCGAAGCACTAGCAAGCGATGAGCTGACTTTGGCGCGGGTGCTGGCGGCCTACAGCGCCGGTCGCGTGGCCTATGACGAGCTGGCGGGAGCCTTCGCACTGCTATTGGTTGATGCCGCACAGCGGAGTGTCAGCGTTGTCACCGACCGCTTCGCAATCTGCCCGATATATTATTGTGCCACGGAGGAGCGCTTAAGCTTCGCCACTGATCTGGACGCGTTGCGGGCTGCGCCGGAATTCAAGCGGGGTTACGACACCCAGTCGCTCTACAACTATGTGTTTTTTCACTGCATTCCAAGTCCGCGTACGATTTATCGCAGCGTCAGTAAGCTCGGCCCTGCGCAGTACCTGCGCTGGTCGCATGGCCGCGCCCAGACCGCACTCCATTGGCAGCCCGAGTTTGCAAGCGTGGCCCATGAGGCCGATCAACTCGATGCACAATTGCGCGATGCGTTGGCCGCCGCCGTTGCCGACCGTGGTCGCGTTGGCTGTGCCGCGTTTTTGAGCGGCGGGCTGGACAGCTCGTCCGTCGCCGGCCTGCTCAAGGGCGCGCGCGGCGCTGCGGACGTCTTTACCATCGGCTTTGATGCCGAGGGTTATGACGAATCGGAATACGCGTGCATCGCCGCGCGACACTTCGCGCTCGAGCACAAGCTGCACTACGTCACCCCTGCCGACGTTCAGGAGTCACTGCCGCAGATTGCCGCGTATTGTGCTCAACCGTTCGGAAATTCGTCGGTGATTCCAACCTACCATTGTGCAAGACAGGCACGGGAGCACGGCGTGACGCTGATGCTGGCCGGTGATGGTGGCGACGAACTGTTTGCGGGCAATCAACGCTATGTCGATCAGCGGGTATTTCAACGCTATTTCAAGATTCCCGCGCTACTGCGTGCGGTGATCGAGAGCAGTTACCGCGCGCTGCCGTTCACGCGCGTGCTGCCAGTGTTGGGCAAGGGGGCGCGGTACGTTGACAAGGCCCACATGGGCCTGCCAGACCGCTTGCAAGCCTACAATTTTCTGCATCAATTCGACCCGCTTAAGGTTTTTGACGGCGACTGGCTGGCGAGCGTCGACCGTGATGAACCGTGGCAGATGTGGCGCCAACGTTTTGCCGAACCCGCTGCAGGTGATGACTTGCAGCGCATGCTCTATCTCGACTGGAAGTTCACCCTTGCGGATAACGATCTGGTCAAGGTCGGCAGCATGTGCGACCTCGCGCAGGTCGAGGTTTGCTACCCGATGCTCGACAAGCGGGTGGTGGACCTGGCCCAACGAGTTCCGCCCGCGACGCTGTTGCTAAACGGCCAGTTGCGCGGCTACTACAAGCGAGCATTCTCAGGCGTGTTGCCCGGGCAGATCATTGGCAAGCAGAAACACGGCTTTGGCCTGCCGTTTGGGGTCTGGCTGCGCGAAGATGCGCGCCTGCAGGAGATGGCCCGCAGTGCGCTTGATGCCTTAGCCCAACGCGATATTTTTCAGCGTTCGTTTCTCGCAGAAGTGGAACGCCTGTTTTGGAGCGGTGCGGCTTCCAGCTACTATGGCGAACTGGTCTGGGTACTTTCCATGCTTGAACTATGGTTGGCCGCACACAATGAATAGTCCAGGTCCCTGGTCATACGAACCGCTAGCCCTGATGTTCGGCGCACGCCGTCAGCGCCGCCCGG
>JAYUQF010000499.1:0-2922 GCA_043756885.1 Pseudomonadota bacterium | reverse complement strand
ACAGGTGTGCGCGCGCCGTCAGCCACTTGCGCACCCTGCATGCGAAAGGCTTGTTTCAACAACTTGGTACCGATCACACCGGGGTGCAGGGCATTGGCGGTGATATGCCCAGGCAGGCGTGTGGCCAGAGCGCGTGTGAACAAAACATTGGCAAGCTTTGACGTGGCATAGGCGCCATAAGCACTCCAGTTCGCGCTTAAATCGAGGTCATTCAGATCGAGCGCCGCACCGTCGTGGGTCATGGAGCTGACGTTGACAATACGTGCGGTCGCAGCCTTGCTCAGCAGTGGCAGTAGATGGTGGGTGAGCAGGAACGGCGCAAAATGATTGACACCCATGGTCAACTCGAAGCCGTCGCGCGTCATGCTGCGCTGTTGCGCGTACAGGCCGGCATTGTTGATCAATACATCAAGATGGCCGGTAAGGGCGGCGACCTGGTCAGCGAGCGTTACCACCTGCGCCAGCTGCGCAAAATCGCCCCACACCGGCAGCGCATGACCACCGGCGCCATGCAGACGCGCGATACCCGCCACCGCGCGTTGTTCGTGGCGACCGTGCACCAGTACGGTATGCCCGAGGCTAAGCAACACGCGAGCGGTTTCAAAGCCGATGCCATCGCAGGCGCCGGTTACGAGGATGGTTTTTTTGCTCGACATTCAGCGTGTGTAGAAGGGCGGGATCTGTGCGTCGTAGTTGATCCACACCGATTTTGTAGCGGTGTATTCGTGCATGCATTCCACCCCCAGATCGCGACCATAACCGGAGTGACCAACACCACCAAAAGGTGAGCCGGGATGCACACGTTTGTAACAGTTAATCCACACCATGCCGGCTTCAAGCGCATCGGCAACACGGTGGGCGCGGGCAAGATTGGTGGTCCACAGCCCGCTGCCCAGGCCATAGTCGCTGGCATTGGCAAGCGCGATGGCCTGCGCTTCGTCCTTAAAACGTGTCACACATACAAAGGGGCCGAATACTTCCTGTTCAAACACCGTATCGCCGGGCTGGGCCTCGACTACCGTTGGTTGAATAAAACAACCTTGGGCGAGGTCGGCATCGCCCGGCACCGCACCGCCGGTCAGGATGGTATTGCCTTCCTGACGGCAGATGTCGAGATAGTTCAAAACCCGTTGCTGATGCACACGCGAGGTAAGCGGCCCCATTTCGGTGGCGGGATCAAGCGGATGACCAAGACGGATTGATGCGGCCAGGGCGATAAATTTTTCAAGGAAGGCATCGGCAATGCTCTCATGCAACAACAGGCGCGAACCCGCAATACAGGCCTGACCCTGGTTGTGAAAAATCGCGAACGCCGAGCCACCCACAGCGGCGGGAATGACGGCGTCTTCGAACACAATATTCGGGCCCTTGCCTCCGAGTTCCAAGGACACCCGTTTGAGATTGCCGGCCGAAGCGGCGATGATTTTTCGACCTGTCGCCGTGGAGCCGGTGAAGGCGATTTTGTTGACGTCGGGATGTTCGGCCAGACGCTGACCGGCGGTGTGACCATAACCGGGCACGATGTTGACCACGCCGGCCGGAAAGCCAACTTCCTGCATCATCTGCGCCAGTCGCAAGGTTGATAAGGGTGTTAACTCCGAGGGTTTCATCACCACCGTGTTACCAGCCGCCAGTGCCGGCCCCAACTTCCAGCTGCAGAACATCAGCGGAAAATTCCATGGCACAATTTGCCCGACCACGCCCACGGGCTGGCGTTTAACCACGTTCAGAAAACCCGGCTCCACCGGCACCTGACGGCCATCGATTTTGTCGGCCATGCCGGCGAAGTAACGAAAATTGAGCAAGGTGCGCGGCACGTCGAGAAAACGCGTGTCTTTAATCGGGTGGCCGGTATCGATCGCCTCCAATTCGGCGAGCTCATCGAAACAGGCTTCCATTTTTTCGACCAGCTTATACAGCAGCCGGCCACGTTCGGAGGCGGCAGTTGCTGCCCAGGCCGGGAAGGCCGCGCGTGCTGCGGCCACTGCGCGATCCACATCTTCGGCGCGCGCTTCGGCGATCGTCAGGATCTCGCTGTCGTCGAACGGATCGCGCACGCTGATCCGCGCGCCAGCTATGCCATCGACCCACTCGCCGGCGATAAAGAGCTGGCGTGGCAGCTTGGCGATAGTGACGGCTTGCGGCAGGTGGGGCATGGCGTTTTCCTGAGTGCTGGATGAGAGCTTGATTGCGCCTCCAGTGCAATCGAGCTTAAAACTCTGCCGCCGTCGGCGCCAGCTCACCACTGGCATAACGGGTTTCCAGACCTGGCGTCATGTTCTCCCACACCAGCAGCATCGAGCGCTTAGGCGAAAAACCACGGTGACTGATGTCTGCCGGCATGGCGGCAATATCACCGGCCTTCATGGTGATCACCGCACGCGGTGCGGCCGTATTTTTGTCCGCCACCTGCCAGGTGATCTCGTCGGACAGTTGAATGAACCATTCGACCCGATCATTGCCATGCAGAATGGGCAGGATGTGTTCTTCCGAGGTTGGGCAGTACGCGCTTTGACCGATGACCGCTACCACCGATGGATTCCAGGTCACTGGTGAGCGCGACAGATAAGAAAAAAGATTGAAGGCCGAGAGCTGGCCTTCGAAGCCCGGCTCGGCGTGCACGGTCGGTTCGTTCTGGGGCACATCGGCAAACTGACGGTTGATATTAAAACCGCGTGCATCGGTGCGCAGCTGTGTATCGCCCGGGCTGCCGACAAACCGCTCCGCCAGCTCGCGCTGAAAGTTCACCGCCTGATCGTTGTTACCTTTTTTTGAACCATAGGGACTACCGGTTTCAAGCGGCGCTGCGAAGGGATCAAAGCCGGCATTGGTCCAGTCCGACAACAGCCCGTGAAAGCAGTTATGCAGCACATTGGCGTCGAAGCGTTCGCAGAAATCGGTGCCGGCCTGTTTGTAACCGGC
>JAYUQF010000498.1:0-2938 GCA_043756885.1 Pseudomonadota bacterium | reverse complement strand
TAGTAAACGTCGATTCCAGCGCCGAACTTATTACACGCTACGGCTTGCGCGTGCCGGTGTTGTTGTTTGGTGAGCAGGAGGTCTGCGCATTTCGCTTTCGCCCTGAGCGCCTCGCAAGCGCGCTTGGCATGGCCTGAGTTCGCCTTACGGGCCGGCCGGCATCGTGTCCGGCGGCAGTCTGCGCTAGAATCGCGTGCCTTTTGGGCGAACCGCCCGCCGCCAACCGGACCACCATGCAGCCTCCGAATCGTAACGTTCGCAATTTTTCCATCATTGCCCATATCGACCACGGTAAATCAACCCTGGCCGATCGTTTCATCCAGATGTGCGGGGGGCTGGAGGAACGAGAAATGGAGGCGCAGGTGCTCGACTCCATGGATATTGAGCGCGAGAGAGGCATCACTATCAAAGCGCAGAGTGTCAGCCTCGATTTCAAATCCCGTGACGGCAAAACCTATCTATTGAATTTCATCGACACCCCCGGACACGTGGACTTCAGTTATGAGGTCTCGCGTTCTTTGGCTGCCTGCGAGGGCGCGCTTTTGGTGGTCGACGCCGCCCAGGGCGTCGAAGCGCAATCAGTTGCCAATTGCCACACGGCGGTCGATCAGGGCTTGGAAGTCATTCCGGTTCTCAACAAAATCGACTTGCCCTCAGCCGATCCCGAGAGGGTCTGCACCGAAATCGAGAACATCATTGGCATCGATGCCACCGATGCTATCCACGTCAGTGCCAAGACCGGGGTCGGTATCGCCGATTTACTCGAACAGCTCGTCGAACGCGTACCGCCGCCCAAGGGCGTAATAGATGCGCCATTAAAAGCCTTAATCATTGATTCATGGTTCGATAATTACCTAGGTGTAGTGTCGCTGGTGCGGGTCTTTGATGGTGAACTGCATCACCGGCAGCGCGTGCGCATGATGTCCACTGGGCGCGATCACGACGTCGACGAGGTAGGTATCTTTACGCCCAAACGCGTCAAGCAGACAGCGCTGCGCACCGGTGAGGTGGGCTACTTGGTCGCCGGGATCAAGGAGATAGACGGGGCTCCTGTCGGCGACACCATTACCGGTTCAGCCCGTCCCGCCACTGAGGCGCTGCCGGGCTTCAAAAAATCCAAACCAAACGTTTTTGCCGGGCTCTACCCGATCGACTCTGGCGATTACGAAGCTTTTCGCGAAGCATTGGGCAAGCTGAGACTGAACGATGCCGCCCTGCATTACGAACCAGAAACTTCAGAAGCGCTTGGCTTTGGCTTTCGCTGCGGCTTCCTGGGGATGCTCCATATGGAGATCATTCAGGAGCGGATTGAGCGCGAGTACAACATCAATCTGATCACTACTGCGCCGACGGTGGTTTACGAACTTGTGATGCGCAACGGCGACATCCGTTATATCGACAATCCTGCCAGTTTGCCCGAGCCGAGTTCAGTTGAAGAGGTGCGCGAGCCTCTGATAACGGTCGACATCCTGGTGCCACAGGAGTACTTGGGCAACATCATCAGCCTGTGCATAGAAAAACGCGGATCACAGACCAAGCTGAATTTTGTCGGGGGCCAGGTTGCGGTCGGTTATCTGTTGCCGATGGCAGAAATGGTTACTGATTTTTTTGACAGGTTAAAGTCCGTGAGCCGCGGTTACGCGTCGATGGACTACAACTTCGCCCATTACCAGGCGGCCGACATGGTCAAGATTGATGTGTTGATCAATGGTGAGAAAGTCGACGCGCTTTCCATCATCGTGCACCGCGACCTCGCCCAACGCCGCGGTCGTGAGTTGACGGGCAAAATGCGTGAACTGATCCCAAGGCAGATGTTTGATATTGCCATTCAGGCATCCGTAGGCTCAAAGGTAATTGCACGCGAGACAGTCAAGGCGCTACGCAAGAACGTCACGGCCAAGTGTTACGGCGGTGACGCTACCCGCAAGCGAAAATTGCTGGAGAAGCAAAAAGAGGGCAAAAAACGCATGAAACAGTTTGGTTCGGTGGAGATCCCGCAGGAGGCATTTATGGCAGTGCTCAAGGTTGGTAAGGCGCCATGATCTGGGATTTTTCCGCGATCCTTACCTTGCTGGTATTTGTAAGCGGCATCATCTGGGCATGCGACTCACTGGTGTTTGCGCCGCGCCGCGCTCGTGCAGCGCTGATGGATGCGCAAGCTGGTGCAGCGACCGCAGAAGCCCCGGGTTCGCTGGCGCGGGATGCACAACTTCCCTGGCTTGCTGACTATGCACGATCGTTCTTTCCCATCTTTCTGGTCGTGTTATTGCTACGGTCCTTTGTTGTCGAACCGTTCCGTATTCCGTCCGGTTCGATGATTCCTACGTTATTGATTGGCGATTTTATTCTCGTAAACAAGTTCGACTATGGCATCAGACTGCCGGTTTTGAACCGTAAGGTCATTGAATTGGGCCAGCCCAAGCGTGGTGACGTGGTGGTATTCCGTTATCCTCTCGACCCGTCTACGCCTTTTATCAAACGCATTGTTGGTCTGCCGGGTGATACCGTGCGGTATATAGACAAAGTCTTATTCATCAATGATCAGCGTGTTGAGTCTGTTTCAGAGGGTGCTTACGTTGGTGTACGATCTGCGGCGTCCAACGCAGTCGCAATGATGTTCAAGGAGCACCTGGGCGAAATCGACCACGACGTCATTTTGACGCCGGAGGCTGGTTCACCCAATGGCGAGTTCAAAGTGCCTGCTGGTCACTACTTCGTGATGGGCGATAACCGTGACAACAGTCGTGATTCACGTTATTGGGGCTATGTGCCAGACGGGAATCTGGTCGGTCGAGCCTTCTTCATTTGGATGAACTGGGACAGCGGGCCTGATCTGAAGCGCATCGGCTCATTTATTCACTGACAGATTTGGGGAGCAGCAATGCAGTCTAAGGGACAACAGCTCGGCGTTACGTTGAGTGGGCTCATTATGACCTTG
>JAYUQF010000497.1:0-2938 GCA_043756885.1 Pseudomonadota bacterium | reverse complement strand
GCAGCACTTCGTCGGCAGTGAATACGCAGCGCGCGTTATGTCCGCAGTCCGGCACGATTTGTAAGGTGTGATGCGCATGCCAGCGCTGTTGAAGATAGGCGAAAAAAGCTTCACCGCGCGCACGCCGAGTTGCACCCTGCAGCATTGCCGCGCATGAAGAGTCGAAGCCTGCGACCGGTAAAACATCGGTTTGGCCCAGCACATAGGTGGTCGCGCGTTGTGTGAGCTGGGTGATCAGTGCCTCGTCGGTGATAGCGCGGATATAGGTGCTGTGACGGCCTGTCAGGCCCAATGGCCAGTGATTAAAGTCTGCACATTGTGCAGCATCGGCCGCGCCAAACTTGAATTGGCCATGGGGCGCTTCGTCCTGCCAGGATTGTTCGGCGGCGCTGGGATGGGCGTCCGCGACGGGCAGCGGTCGTGATGTATCAGGCCAGGGATAACTGGAGGGATTGGCCACCACATAAGACATCTCGATACCCAGGGTACCGTGCACTTTGTTACTCATCGCATAACGCAGGGCGAACTGCCCACCGGCCGAATGGCCGGCCACCACGATGCGGCGCAGATTGGGAAACAGGCCGTCAGCCGCAGCTTTGTGCAGGATCGCATCGACGAAGTCGAATGAAGTCAGGTGCGGATTGTTGAGCGCGGCGGCACCCGCTCGCCAGCTGTCGCCAATACAACTGAAATCAAGTTGCGGTGGTGTGACAGGATCGCCGCAATCGGGATGCGAAGATGCCATGAAGGGTGCCACTACCACGGTGTTGTCCAGCGCGTTGGCGAGAAACGCAGCCGCCATGGCGGTGCGGTAATAACGATCGGCATCCCGATTTTTGCCATGCACCATCACCAGCAGGCGAGTGATGCGGTGATTGCGAACCGCAAGTGAATGGGAACGATAGATGAGCGCCCGGGCCAGCCCGTCACCGACGGTGACCCATTCGGTGCAGGCGCTGGGCGCCCCAGTGCAGGGGCCATCGCTGGTGGATGCGGCGGCACCAGCCGCCAGCAGCAAGGCGAAGATTAAAACGGGCAAACTCATGACGGACACGCGTTTGTGCACTTGAGCAGGGAACCTTTACTTGAGATTGGGGACAGAACTGCCATAGTAGTCGGCCTGCGGCCGTTTCCCGCCCCTAAGAGAGCAAATGACGATGTACAAGCGCTATGGACTTTTGTATTCCCTCCTGCTTGGCGTGATCCTGAGCTTTGGCCCGATCTCCGACGCCGAGGCTAAACGCTTCGGCGGTGGTGCCTCCTTCGGTAGCCGTGCCAACCATAGCTCGGCCTTTAAGCGCAATGCGCTGCCGGCAACACCCTCGGCCAGCCAGGCACAAGCCATGGCGCGGAATAATTCGGTGCGTCAAGGTCTCAGCCAGCGCGGTGGTTTGATGGGCATGCTGGGTGGCCTCGCCATCGGCGGCCTGCTGGGCTCGCTGCTGTTTGGCGGTGCTTTTGAGAACATCAATTTCATGGACATCCTGCTGTTCGCTGGTGTGGCTTACCTGCTCTATCGTCTACTCGCAGCCAAGCAGCGGGCAAACACACCGCAGCCTGCTTATCAGCGCGGCAGCGAGCCCACGGGAGCACGTGCCAGCAGCGACTCTGCACCACCCGCCTCCGCGCCTGCGGCCCGCGAAACCAGCCCCTTACCCGCGTCGCGCGACTGGTTTCGGGGTGGCCTGAAGAGTGATTACAACGGTGGTGAGCAGGATTTCAACCAAGCCAGCGTGCCGGCCGGGTTCGATCAGGCGAGCTTTCTCGCGGGCGCAAAACGCGCATATCACGATCTGCAAAAAGCCTGGGATGCGCGCGATCTGGCCGCCGTACGCCGCCTGGCCACCGACGGTATGTATGTTGAGATTGAAACGCGCATTAAAGAAATCGGGGCCGATAATCACACCACGGTGCTGAAGCTCGAAGCTGAACTGCTGGAGGCCCGCGAGGTGGGTGATCAGCTGGAAGCGGTGGTGCTGTTCGACGGCATGCTGCGCGAAGCTGATGATGATCAGGCGCAACAGGTGCGTGAAGTGTGGCATTTCACCAAGCCGCGCGACGCACAGCAGCCGACCTGGTTCCTCGACGGCATCCAGCAGCTGGACGAATAAATCGCTTGGGCGCCTCGTTTACGACGCGCCGATCCTGCCCGTAAGTCCGAATTCATTCGGACCAGCACCTCACCCTGGCCCTCTCCCCGTTCGCGGGGCGAGGGCATAAGGACCCTGGTCAGAATAATCTCGTCAACACCGAGGGTGATCCTGAGTGGTTGCTTGCCGGGCGCAATTTGCAGGCAATATCGGGGCTATTGCCAAGAATTGCAACGCAGCGGCAGCCACTCAGGAACAGCCGAATGTAGAGATTATTTTGACCAGGGTCCTAAGGGCACAAGCTCGTTTCACCATCCACATCCCACGCGCTTCTTGCCATAATCCCTGCCGTATTCATCAACAGAGCATGTCGGCATGATCGATAAGCGTGTCAGCAGTCTCGCCGACATGGTGGCCGACTGTCCCGACCTGCGCGACGGCGCGATTGTACTGATCGGTGGTTTTGGTGATGCCGGTGTGCCGGAAAAACTCATCGAGACCATACGCGATCTGGGTCTGCGCAATCTGACGGTGGTGAGCAATAACGCCGGATCTGGCGATTATGGTTTGGCGACGCTGCTCAAAGCGGGCTGTGTGGGCAAGATGGTGTGTTCGTTCCCGCGTTCGGCCGGCTCGATCATTTTTGATGAGTTGTATGCGGCCGGCCAAATCGAACTCGAAGTTGTGCCGCAGGGCACGCTCGCTGAGCGCATACGTGCAGGTGGTGCGGGCATTCCCGCTTTTTACACTGCCACGGGTTACGGCACGCCGCTGGCCATCGGCAAAGAAAGCCGTGAATTTGATGGTCGTTTTTATGTGATGGAGCGTGCGATCCGCGCCGACGTGGC